>JAFQUP010000176.1 GCA_017408405.1 Thermoguttaceae bacterium | reverse complement strand
TTAAGGGCGAGAATTTCTACTGGGTGAACCTCGGCGGTTGGAAAAACGTGCGTCATGGCGTGGAACGCAACGCCGGCGAAGCCACGAAAGAGAGCCGTATTGCTGTGAATGCCGACGTTTTGAAGTTTGAACCGATCAAGGAAAACACGGTCTACCGTCTGCGTCTGCGCGTCGAAAAGAACCATTTCGAGCTTTTCATCAACGGCGAAAAAGTCATTGATTCCGTAGACGGTACGCTCACGGCCGGTGCCGTCGGTCTGGGGACCTGGGATACCGCGGCGAGTTATTCGAACATTTGCGTCAAAGACCTCAAGGGAAACGTCTTGGTCAACGGCGTTCCTGCATCCAGTGGATCCGCCCTTCCTGCGCAGGTCCGCTACTGGGACGTGACCGGAACCTCGGAACTGAAGGCCGGCGACGCGCGAAACAGTGCGAAATTCATCCGCTGGTATGCCGACGGAACGCTCCAGCAGAAAAACTACGCTTTCGAAAAGGACGAAAATTACGATTTCTCCTTCTGGACCCGCGGTACGGGAAGCGTTTCCTTCATGGGACAGAAATTCAGCGTCAGTGCCGACAAATGGACGAAATTCACCGGCACTTTCCAGGTCGCTCAGAGTACCAAAGACGGTAAACTCGCCCTTGAGATCCGCACGGCAGACGGCAAAACGCTCGATCTGGACCAGCTTTCCGTGACTCCCAGAACGTGGAAGGAAAAGTACTCCGGATTCCGTCCTGACCTTCTGAAGGCGATCCAGGATATTCAGCCCGAACTGATCGCTGGCCGGGCGGCTGCTACGCGTCGGCGTACCGCTGGAAGTCCGGAATCGGTCCGCAGGATGACCGCGGCGCGTATCCGATCGAACTGTGGAACGACGTCGACACGAACTCCTTCGGCATCGATGAATTCATCAAACTCTGCGAAAAGACCGGTGCGGAACCGCTCATGGTCGTGAATATCGGAACGAAACAGTGGACCAAGACTGCCGGGATCGAAAACGAGAAGATCGACTGGCTCACGGAAGTCTGCGAGTGGGTCGAGTACTGCAACGGCCCCGTGACGTCCAAATGGGGTGCTGTCCGCGCGAAAAACGGGCATCCGGAACCCTACGGCGTGAAGTACTGGGAGATCGACAATGAGGTGCACGGCGGCTACACTCCGGCAGAAGAGTATGTCCGCATCATCAAGGAACTGGTCCCGCGCATGAAGGCGATCGATCCGTCCATCACGATCATTGCGTGCGGCTCCTGGATGGGAAACCGAACGGCTTGGGACAGTGCCGTGATGGAAGGTGCCGCGCCGTACTTCTCCTTCCTCTCCACGCACCGCTACGATGATCCAAATGGTTTTGCTGTTAATCCGTACGAAAATCAGCGTTTCTTTGAATCCCGCGCGAAGATCATCCAGGGGTCCGAAAATCCGAACGTCCGAATGTTCGACTCGGAATGGAACGCGCAGAGCACGGACTGGCGTACCGGTCTGCACGCCGGCGGCATCCTGAACTGCTTTGAAGCGGTCGGCGACACGCTCCAGATCGCGGCTCCGGCTCTCTTCCTGCGCCACACCAGTGCGGGACGTTCGTGGGACAATGCGTTCGTGAACTTT
>JAFQUP010000175.1 GCA_017408405.1 Thermoguttaceae bacterium | reverse complement strand
ATCACGTCAAGCGCTTCCGCCTGCGCGATCGTACGGGGGAAACCATCCAGAAGGAAACCTTCCTTGCAGTCGTCCTGAGTCAGACGCTCTTTGATGATGTCCACGATCACCTGGTCCGGGACCAGTTCGCCTTTGGACATATACTCGTTCGCCTTCAGACCAACTTCGGTTCCCGCGTCACGGGCAGCGCGAAGCATGTCGCCCGTAGAAAGATGAGCGGGATGATATTTTTTGATCAGATATTCAGCCTGAGTGCCTTTACCGGCTCCGGGAGGACCAATGAAAACCAAACGCATGGTAAACTCCGTGTGTGAAAAAAGTTTAAGGTTTGAAAAAAGATAAAAAGAATAAACGACTCCAGAGAAACTGAAGACGTTTATTCGATTATCCGATTTTTATTCAGTTATCTCGTGAAGAAATTTACTTCTCAAGAAGACCTTTGTGGTTCACCATCACAAGATGGCTGTCAATCTTCTGAACCAAATCGAATGCCACGCTGACTGCGATCAGGAGGCTGGTTCCGCCGTAAAAGCTCGCCAGATTGTAGTCGATATGCATCGCGCTGGAGAGAATATGCGGCAAAATCGCGACAATCGCAAGGAATCCGGCTCCAACGTACGTGATATGAGTCATGACCTTTTCAAGATAATCCGCCGTACGTTTGCCCGGACGATGCCCGCGAATAATCGTTCCATTTCTCTTAAGGTTCTCTGCCATATCCTTGGGATTGAAAGTAATCGCTGTCCAGAAATAGCAGAAGAAGTAAATCAGGACGATGTAGCAGAAATTGTAGGTGAACATACTCTCACGAGAGAAAGCGTCCCCAATTGTTCCACAGATGGAACCAAACCATCCGCCGTTCATGCGGAATGAATTGAAGAGCCAGGCCGGAATCATGAGCAGCGAGCTGGCAAAAATGATCGGCATAACGCCTGCCTGATTCACTTTAATTGGCAGATACTGACGCATACCGCCCATGACACGGCGTCCGCGAACATGCTTCGCGCTCTGCGAAGGAATGCGGCGCTGACCCAGCGTAATGAAGACGACACCCGTAACTACCGCGAAGAAAAGCGCGGCAAGCATCATCAGATTGACCAGACTGGCGTCGCCGCCGCTGATTTTCATTCCGCTCAGACCGCCCGCGTCGTGGAAATTTTTGTAAAGCTGGATAACCGGAAGAGGCATACGCGCCAAGATACCAGCCATGATGAGGAGGCTAATGCCATTCCCAATACCGTAAGCGTCAATCTGTTCACCAAGCCACATCAGGAATGCGGTACCGCAGGTCATGATGAAAACAGCGATGATCTGCCACTGGAGATAAAGGTGACCGGTACCCGGATCACAGAAGCCATCCAGGAAGATTTTGCTGCTTCCAAAGATGGTAGGCATGGCCAGAAGGTAGAACCAGCTTTGGAATATGCAAAGACCAATCGTCGCGTAACGCGTGTATTCATTGATCTTTTTACGACCGCTCTCCCCTTCTTTCTGAAGTTTTTCAAGCGGTGCCCAGACACTGGCAAGAAGCTGGAAAATAATGGATGCCGAAATGTACGGCATAATCCCTAAACCGAAAATGGTAATCTGGCGAATATCAGATGCACTGAAAATGGCTGCCTGATTGAGAAGAGCCTGCAGCGCGTCATTCGTGCCGGAAGCATCGCCGATCTGAATCTCGTCCGGATTGACCATGGGAAGGTTAATCTGGTAACCAACACGGAAAATGGCCAAAAGCAAGAGAGTCAGAAAAATCTTGCGGCGCAGCTCAGGGATGGTAAAGATGACTCGAATCTTTTCGAACATGAATGATTCATCCTTGTGAATATACAGTACACGGAATGAAAATATCAATCCGCAGCAAAAACATATTGTGGCAAGCCACAAACGCAATCAACTAACAATATTCTGATTTTATCACATCTTTCCATTTTACACTAGGGGAGGAGAGGGGATAAAATCTGTTTTTCTGCAAAAAAAGAGCAAAAAACTCTTAAAATCTGACGATAAGACAGAAATTCCATCCCAGCTGAGAGAGGGTAGGTTCCAGAAACCGCCAACCTTTATGATTGGAGCGATAGTAAAATGAACCATTACCTTCTGAGAGCTGATTCGCCAAATTTTATGCATAAAAACAAAAGCGTAAAACTACACAATGTGAGCAGTCTTACGCCGTGTTGCTTTTATAGCTGTGTGAAAAATCAAGCCTTGGCTTTTTTCTGGAATTTCACCAACGGAGCTTTGCCCGGGAGAACTTCCATTTCACTACCGGCGGCCTGGATCTTTTCTGCAGCCGTTTTGCTGAAACGATGAGCCTGAACTTTGACTTTCTTCGTCAGTTCACCGTCACCGAGAACTTTGAGAACGTCATAGCGATATTTAATCAGTCCCTTGGTTTTCAGGGTTTCGGGAGAAACGACTTCACCTTCGTTGAAGAACTTGTCAATATCACAAACATTGATATTGGCAACTTTGGCTGCTCCCGCGTTATTGAAACCGCGTTTGGGAATACGACGGAAGAGCGGCATCTGACCGCCTTCGAAGCTGACGTTCATGGAAGAACCATTGCGGCTTCCAAAACCTTTGTGACCGCGCCCCGCAGTTTTACCCTGGCCGGTACCTTTACCACGACCAAGACGAAGCGGCTTCTTGTTCTTTTTAATTCCGACGTTTACATTAGAAATATTCATGAATCACCCTCCTTACAATTCCACTCCGCGAAGTTTTTCCACTTCTTCTTTGGAACGGATCTGCTGCAGCGCGTTAAGCGTGGCTTTGACCAGGTTCAAAGGGTTGTTCGATGAAAAACTCTTTGTCAAGATATCACGAATTCCACATGCTTCACAGACGGCACGAACCGCTGCGCCTGCAATAATTCCTGTTCCAGGACGCGCAGGAACGAGAACGACGCGAGCTGTACCAAAACGACCGTGCACTTCGTGCGGGATCGTTGTTCCAGACAGGGTGACGCTCATCATGCTTCTGCGACCATCCTTCGCCGCTTTGTCGACAGAAGGCGGTACTTCGTTGGCTTTACCGTAACCACAGCCAACTCTGCCTTTCTCGTCGCCTACGACTACCAAAGCTGCAAAACTGAATCGACGACCGCCTTTGACTACGGCTGCGCAGCGTCGAATCTTCACAACTTTCTCTACAATTCCGTCTTTTGTTTCTCTAATTTCGTTTGACATGGATATAATTCGTTTCGTCGTTAAAGGTTATTTCGACTACTCGGCGGAATCCGCTTTGCCGCCAAGGTCCAAACCAGCTGCTCTGGCTGCGTCGGCAAGAGCCGCCACTCGACCATGATAACGGTAGTGACGACGGTCAAGCGTTGCGCAGTTCACGCCGTTCGCAAGGGCGCGTTCCGCCAGAATTTGACCAACTTTGGCTGCAGCCGCAACATTTCCACCATAGTTCAATTCAGACGCAATGTCCTTCTCGAGAGAACTGGCGTGAGCCAGGGTGGTGCCCGTTTTGTCGTCGATAATCTGAGCACTGATGTTTTTCAGGCTGCGGAAAACCGCAAGACGGGGACGCGTCGAATTCGCCTTAATGCGATTCGTTACTCTCCAGCAGCGACGCTGACGCTGTTTCTGATTAATTTTAGTACGTTCCACGGCTAAATCTCTTTTTCTATACTTAATGTCAGCTCGTCAACGGCCTTTTCAGACCGCTGACAAAAATCTGAGACTGACTAAACTATTTCGCAACAACTTTACCCTGCTTGCGGCGGACATTTTCACCCTGATAACGGATGCCCTTGCCTTTGTAGGGTTCCACAGGACGCAGCGCTCGGGTTGAGGCGGCGAACTGGGTGACCTGCTGCTTGTCAATACCGGTAATCAGAACGTGAGTCTGATCGGGACATGTAACTTGCAGACCCGCAGGAATCGGAATCTTGAGCTCATTCGCCATACCAACCCGCATTTCGAGCTGATTGTTCTGGATGGCAGCGACGTAACCGACGCCAACCAGTTCAAGGCGTTTTTCGTAACCAGCGGTGACTCCAATAACCATGTTGTTAATCATGGCGCGAGTCAAACCGTGGAATGCGCGGCTCTGACGTTCATCGTTTGCACGATCAACCGTAATGACTCCATCTTCAACAGTAACCGTGATGAAGGAGGCAACCGGGAATTCCAATTTTCCTTTGGGGCCTTCAACGGTGACCTTGGAATCAGCGACCGTAACCGTGACACCGGCAGGTACCGCAATAGGTTTTTTACCAATACGTGACATTGAAAATACCTTCGCTTTTTTCTGTCTGGCGAGACTACTGCCCCGCCAGCGATCTATTACTGAGGCACAATAAATAGGGGCGGACCCAGGATGGATCACCAAATCTCGCAAATGATTTCGCCGCCGTATTTCTGCGCTTTTGCCTCACGGTCACTCAACAAACCTTTGCTGGTGCTAACGACATAGATGCCAAGACCGTTAAGAACCGGTTTGAGATCTTCCGCGCTGGAATAAACGCGGCAGCCAGGTTTACTAACTCGTTTAATGTGCCGAATAACACGCTCTCCATTGGGTCCGTATTTCAACTGAATACGGATAACATTCACAGGCTGGGCTTCAATAATCTGATAGTCCCAAATGTAACCTTCGCGTTTCATCACTTCCGCGATGTTCTTCTTCATCTTGGAGAAGGGAAGGTCAACAAACTGTTTTTCTACTCGCACGGAGTTCCGAATACGTGTCAACATATCGGCGATAGGATCGGTCATCATATTCTTGTTCCTTTACCAACTCGCCTTCTTCACACCAGGGATAAGACCCTGGTCTGCCAATTTGCGGAAGCAAATACGGCAAATACCGAATTTACGATAAACTGCACGGGGTCTTCCACACAAAAGACAACGATTTTCGCTGCGCGTGGAAAATTTGGGCGTTCTGCTTGCTTTTGCAATTTTAGATTTGCTTGCCATTTGATTTTCCCTTATTTGTCTGCCCGAAACGGCATGCCGAATTTTTTCAGCAAAAGCCGAGCTGCGTCGTCATTCTTCGCTGAGGTTACGATCGTGATCGTCATACCTTGCGGACGGGTGAATTTATCCGGATTCAATTCCGGGAACACAATCTGTTCAGTCAGGCCCATGTTGTAGTTGCCACGACGGTCAAATCCATTGGGATTCAAACCGCGGAAGTCGCGGACTCGCGGCAGGGCGATGCTGATGAGACGGTCCAAAAATTCATACATACGCTGATGACGAAGCGTCACCTTGCACCCAATTTTCATACCTTCACGGAGACGAAATCCTGCGATGGATTTGCGAGCTGCCGTTACGACAGGCTTCTGACCGCTAATCTGAGAAAGAGCATCAACTGCTTCTTCAAGGTGTTTTTTCTCGTTGATTGCAGAACCAACACCCATATTGATGATGATCTTTTCGAGTTTGGGCAGAGCCATGGGATTCTCGATGCCAAGCTCGGAAGCCAAGGCCGCGCGAATCTCATTGTTATATTTTTCCTGAAGTCGGGGAATCATATCTCTTACCGTTCTCTGATGGATTGCTTATACAATCCACACTTGTTACTTGGGTTTCCTGCCAGCCCATACAGTATGGGCTGGTTCAGGGTTGGAGATGATTATTATAACCTTCTCCGAAATTTTTTCAAGGGTTCCCTGGCAAATTTTATCGAAAAAATTTCGATAATTCAAAACTTTGTCAAAAAAACTTAGTTTTGAGCCTTGGAAATCTGTCCGTTTCCCGCTCCGCATTTTTTGCAGTAGCGTTCTTTCGTACCGTCGGCAGTGACACGCGCTCCCATACGGGAAGCTTTGCCACAGGCTTCACAAACTACCATCACGTTGGACATGGAAATCGGTTTGTCGATTTCGAGGCGTCCGCCCTGCGGGTTCTGTTTGTTCGGACGAATGTGTTTGGTAACGGTGTTCACACCTTCGACAACAACTTTACCGGCTTCACGGTCGATGCTCGCAACGCGAGATTCGACACCTTTGGAACGACCGGAAATGACCTTAACTTTATCACCCTTACGAATACGCATCAGAGCACCTCACTTGCGAGACTCACAATCTTCATGAAGCCTTTGTCGCGGAGTTCACGGGCGACGGCACCGAAGATACGCGTTCCACGCGGATTGTTGTCTTTATCAATAATAACTGCAGCGTTCGAGTCGAAGCGAACGTAACTGCCATCTTCACGACGAATCGGATAAGCAGTACGAACGATCACCGCGCGACAAACGCCGCCCTTTTTCAGATCGCTGCCTGCGATAACACTTTTAACGCTGCAGACAATGACATCACCAATCTCAGCGGTACGACGGTGCGTTCCGCCAAGGACTTTGATGCACATAAGTTCTTTCGCGCCCGTGTTGTCGGCAACTGCGAGCCGGGTTTGCATCTGGATCATTACAACACCTGATCTTTTCTATTCTGAAATTATGGCTGAATCAACCACTAATCTTTCTTACTTTTTCGCGGCTTCGGCGTTCGCTCTCATGGCGTTCACGTCAACCAGACGACTCTTCTGTTCCACGCTGAGCAGAGTCCAGCGCTTCATCTTGGATTTCGGGGGGCATTCCTCAATCTTAACCGTGTCGCCAAGGCGAGATTCGTTATTCTCGTCATGGACGGTGCAAACGGTTTTACGACGAATGAATTTCCCGTATTTCTCATGTTTTTCGAGACGGGAAATCTCAACCCGTCGCGTTTTATCCATCTTATCGCTCGTAACGACACCAACGGCTACTCTTTTCGGCATAGTTAATCAATCCTTCTTTTCAATGAGTTCAGACTTCTTCTGCCACGCGTTCCCGGAGGATCGTTTTGACCTGTGCAACCAGTTTACGGTTACGCTTCAGTTCACTCGAAGCATTCATACGTTCGTTCTGCGCTTGAAGACGCAAGGTGAAGAGGGCGTCAATCGCCTCTTTCATAGTGTTCTGAAGCTGTTCGTTACTCTGTTCACGGAGTACTTTGGCTTTCATGGTTTCTCTTCCTCTTGTTAAAAACTTACTTCAAACGTCTACGGATCATGCGAACACGAATCGGCATTTTATGGGCCAGACGGGCAAGGCAAAGACGGGCTGCGTCTTCATTGGTGCCGCCGACTTCATAAAGAACCGTACCGGGACGAATAACGGCTGCCCAGTATTCCGGTTCACCTTTTCCCTTACCCATACGAGTTCCAATCGGAACACTTGTGATAGGTTTGTTCGGGAAAATACGGATGTAAAGTTTACCTTCGCCGCGGAGGTACTGCTGAGCAGCGATACGTCCCGCTTCGATTGTTTTGGCCGGGATCCAGCCGCCCTGGGTCGCCTGAAGGGCGAAATCACCAAAGACGACGCGATTACCGCGGGATGCGACACCGCGAACACGGCCTCTCTGCACTTTTCGGTGCTTAATACGTTTCGGCATCATCGCCATGATTACTACCCTCGCTTATACGATTTTCTCGGACCGCGAGACGTTTTCACGTCTTCCGCTTCTTCCTGTTTGTCACCATATTCGCCGTTATTGATCCAGACCTGGATACCGATGTGGCCCTGAGCGATTTTCGCTTCATGGAAGCCGTAATCAATATTGGCACGCAATGTCGAGAGCGGAATCGAACCCTGAATGGTCGTTTCCGTACGGGACATTTCAGCTCCGCCGAGACGACCGGAAAGCTGAATTTTGATGCCTTTGGCACCATCTTTCATGGCGTCTTCCATCGCGCGTTTCATGACGCGGCGGAAGCTGGCGCGTTTTACAAGCTGATCGCCGATATCTTCAGCGACGAGCTGAGCGTCTTTGTGGTAGGAGCGAATTTCACGAACTTCGATCTTGAAAACGCGTCCAATGAGGTTCTGAAGATCTTCTGTCAGATCCGCGAGAACTTTTCCTTCGTTGCGCGTGAGGTCACGAGCACGGCTGGAGAAAAGGATGAGTTTCACAGCGTCACGTGTACGTTCGATTTCGATCTTGGAGATCATCGGGTACATATTGACTTCGTGATTATCTTTCGTTGTCGCTTTACGAGTTTTGATGAACTTGCGAATTTTCTGGTCTTCAACCAGGAGTTCGCTGAATTCTTTCTTCGAAGCATACCAACGACTTTTCCAACCAAGGAAAACACCTGTACGATAACCTGTAGGATTAACTTTCTGTCCCATGTTATGCCTCTTCCGGAATGTCAAGGGTAACTCGAATGTGCGACATTCGTTTTTTGATCACTGTGGCAGAACCACGCGCCTTCGGGCGGAAACGTTTGAACATCGGTCCGCCATCGACGCAGAGCTCTGTGATACGAAGCTCGTCGATCTTCTGTTCGTTCTTGTCACGAGCGTTACCAATAGCACTTTTGATGACCAGTTCGACCATACGAGCGCCACGGTTCGGCTGATATTTCAAAATTTCGAGAGCTTCATCCGCGTTTTTCCCACGAACAAGGTCTGCCATGTAGCGCAGCTTCCGCGGGCTAATTCTTGCATAACGATACAATGCTTTGTACGGCATGACTACTTTCCTCTATAAGGCGAAATCCAGGATTTCGCGTTGTGTATTTATTAACGTTTGCCTTTGCCACCGTGGCCGCGGAAAATACGCGTAGGAGCAAATTCACCAAGTCTGTGGCCAACCATTTCTTCTGTTACGAAGCAGTTGACGAACTGTTTACCATTATGAACCATGAAGGTGAAACCCACAAATTCAGGAATGATGACACAACGGCGAGACCAGGTTTTAATCGGTTCCTTCGTGCCGGCTTCCAGCTGCTTTTCAACCTTGATGAACAAACTCCGCTCAACAAACGGTCCTTTTTTTGACGATCGTCCCATTGTTCTTTACCTTTAATCTGCGAGTTTGAGTTGACCATAACGACGTGATTTACGACGACGAACGATGGCTTTGTTCGAGGCCTTATGACGATTACGGGTGCTATGACCTTTAGTCGGTTTACCCTGCGGAGTGACCGGGTTACGGCCTCCCTTGGTACGGCCTTCACCACCACCGTGCGGGTGGTCGATCGGGTTCATCGCAGTACCGCGGACGTGGGGGCGACGGCCCATCCAGCGAACACGGCCGGCTTTACCGAGGACGATATTCATGTGGTCGCCATTTCCGACCATACCGATGACCGCGCGGCATTCAGCGGGGACACGGCGAATTTCACCACTCGGAAGAACGATCTGAGCCCAGTCAGTGTCTTTCGCGACGAGCGTGGCGTAGGTTCCAGCGGAACGGCACATGCAGGCGCCGGAGCCAGGCTGGAGTTCAATGTTGTGAATGGTGCTTCCCTGCGGAATTTTGGAAAGCGGGAGGCAGTTGCCGACATCACTGACTGCGTCAGCGCCGGAGACAACTTTCATGCCCTGTTTGAGTCCATTCGGAGCGATGATGTAGCGTTTTTCACCATCGGCATATTTGAGAAGAGCAATACGAGCCGTGCGGTTGGGATCGTACTGGATCGAGTCGACGACAGCGGGGACGCCATCCTTGTTACGACGGAAGTCGATCAGACGATAGGCACGTTTGTGACCACCGCCGCGGTGACGGCAGGTGATGATGCCCTGGTTGTTACGTCCATTGGAACGACGCTTCGGTTGGAGAAGCGATTTTTCTACCTTTGCACCCGGCGTCAGATCAGCAAAATCGCTGACGCTTGCATTACGGCGACCCGGAGAGGTAGGTTTGTAATGTCGAATTCCCATTAGATTCTATCCATTTCCAAGTTGTTCTAACAACTTTGTGATCGTTTTACTGATGTTGTGCACCTTTGCACGATCACTTCCTAAGCCGGAAACCCGGCAACATTAAATTCAAACAAAGTCGATACGGCTCTCAGCATCGAGATAAACGATCGCCTTTTTCCAATCGCCGGTCTGGTAGACACGCTGCTTGAAGCGGCGTTTCTTGCCTTTGCGGTTTTGGGTGTTGACTTTAACGACTTTGACGTCGTAAAGCGCTTCAATCGCGTCTTTGATTTCTTCTTTCGTGGAGTCGGTATGGACCTGGAAAGAATAGGCGTTCTGGGAGACTTCTTCCCAAACGACATTACCTTTAGAATCGCGAACTTTGTTTCCTTCAGCGTCGCGTTTGGCGCGTTTGAAGGTTTTGTCCGTCAGCATAACGCCTTTTTCAGTGACGAGCGGGCGGATAATGATCTGGTAAGGCTCAAGGAGCAAGCCAGCACTAAGAATATCTTTCATTGTTCGACCCTTTCATCAAGCGTTTTTGCCAGCGGCAATCGTACCACGGAACGCATCAAGTGCGGCACGGGTAAGAACGACACACTTCGGTTTGAGGATCTCGAGGGCATTGATGTCACTCATGGGGAGAACCTGAAGACCGGGGATGTTACGACCGCTCTTATAGATGTTCACATTGTAACCGAAAGTAGCGAAGAGGGCGGTGCCGGTGATATTGAGAGCTTTGAGCACGCCAGCCATTTCTTTCGTTTTGGGAGCTTCGATCTGGAAGTCGTCAACGATAATGACTTTTTCACTTTCAAACTTGGAACGGAGAGCCATACGCGTAGCAAGCCGCATCGCTTTGCGGGGCATTGCAATACGCCAATCGCGCGGGGTTTTGGCCTTGATGTGACCACCACCGCGGCGGACGCCGGAGCGCTTTGAACCAGCGCGGGCGTTACCAGTACCCTTCTGACGGTACATTTTTTTGGTTGTGCCGGAGACTTCACCGCGGGTTTTGGTTTTCGCGGTACCCTGGCGCATGTTCGACTGATACATAACAACCGCATCGTGGAGAAGCTGAACATTGATACGATCGGCGAGTTCGTTTACGTCGAATTCGTAAGTGTCAACCTGTTTTCCAGTGCGATCATAAATCGGCAGACTGACCATGATAAAATCTTTCTTAAATTGAGTTTCTAACCAAGTGCTCTAAGGTGAACGTGTAATGGCCATTCAGATGAAGCACTTTGCGAACCTGTCAATCCGTTCGGCATGAGCAGAACTTAAGGTTATATTCTTTTACACGCCGTGAAGCATTGTAAAAATACGGTTCGACCGGTTTCACCGGTAAAGAAGAAAATTCTTCTGAAAAACTAACGGGGTTTCACCGTTTCCCTTTTAATCACGGGGGAGTCGAACTCCCCCTGGATGTATTGTTATATCTGGCGCGTGTCAGTTAGCGACCAGCTCACCATCGAATTTGCGGGCGCGCGGCTGCATATTTGTCGGGCGGACAGTGATATAACCGCCGTTCGGGCCGGGGACTCCACCTTTGATGAGCATAAGGTTGTTTTCTTTATCGAGCTTAATGATAGCGATATTGCGGACTGTGACGCGAACATTGCCGTACTGACCAGGCATTCTTTTGCCTTTCAGAACACGGGACGGATAGGCACTGCAGCCGGTACCACCCATGTGGCGATGGCATTTTTTGACACCGTGACTTGCGCGCTGACCAGCGAAATTGTGACGGGTCATGGTACCAGCGTACCCGCGACCTTTGCTGATTCCGACGACATCAACGGCGGTGACGTTATCAAAAACGGAGAGATCCAGTTTTTGACCAACTTCAAAACCATCAACGGAGGTCACGAATTCACGGACGAATTTTTTAACTTCACAGCCGGCTTTCGGGGCAGCTTCTTTGCCCGATGCAGCTCTTTTTTCCTGACGTTTGCTGTCGATATTAGCGACATGACCACGTTCTGAACGTGACGCGGCAGAACTTTTTTTGTCATCGAAACCAATCTGAACGGCTTCATAACCGTCTTTTTCATTGGTTTTCACCTGAAGGACATCACAGGGACCCAACTCCAGAACCGTGACGGGAATCGCTTTTCCAGTCACTTCATAGACCTGCGTCATTCCAATTTTGCGTCCGAGCAATCCAACACTCATCGTTCTCACCTTTTCTTGTATCGCCTTTCGGGAACACTCCGCTTTTTCCAGACGCGGTATTTACCCGAAAACCATCAACTTTATCTGCTTATAAACTGAAACTGTTTACCGCTTTATGCGGCTTAACCATACGACTGTAATCCGATTATCCCTGCACACGGGGTGCTTCCTATGGGATTAACTTTACTATTCTTTCTGCGAAATCAACGACCGTTAGCTTTGATTTTGATTTCGACGCCTGCGGGCAGACTGAGTTTATTCAGGGCATCGATCGTCTTTGGAGAGACATCTGCGATGTCGATAAGACGTTTGTGCGTACGAATCTCAAACTGCTGACGAGATTTTTTGTCGACGTGCGGGCTAGAAAGGACGGTGTAACGTTCAATCCGAGTAGGAAGTGGAATCGGACCACGGACCACTGAGCCGGTGCGCTTTGCAGTATCCACAATTTCCGCTGCGCTTTGATCGATCACGCTGTGATCGTAAGCTTCCATTCGGATTCTGATATTATTGCTACTCTGTCCAGCCACTAGTGCCTCCTGTTCACACTTTCCACATTTCCAAAGATACCAACAATTGAGCTTGTGCTCAATTTGCGGGGTATATTCTACCCGATATTCCAAAAAATTCAAGGGGGGGTATCGTAATGTTGCGCATAATCTCCCCTACTTAAACAAAGGAGATTTAATTATACTCTTTTTTTGTGACATTTCAAGGGGGGGCTAGGGAAGATTTGGTGGATATTTTGTGAATTTTTTAATGATAACAAATAATTTGGTGAAAATTTATTCTTTTCGTGAAATTGTTTTTGTCGAATACTTGATATTTTTTAAACAATCGAATATAATTTATTTAGTGAGATGACGTTCGCGTTTTTGTCGTGCTGAAATTGCGCGGAAAAAATCAGGAAGATTGTTAATGATTTAATGTGCGGTCTTTACGTATCATGAAGAAAATTAAGAGCTGAATTAAGCAGGCATAAGTGGACATGGGCAGAAGTTTTCGCAAATTTGATTTTAATATTTCGTCTTTAATTCAGATTCGAGTGATTGACGCGGCGCGCGCGGCGCACGCGGGCAGGAAGACGATGCCGATAGCCGCGAGGCTGAAGGGGAGTATCGTTGGTCTTCAGACGATTCTTCCGTCAACGAAAGATTTTGAGCTTGAGTTTATTTATCCGAATTCGGAGGAGGCGCTCGCGATACTTCGTCATAGTGCGGCGCATTTGCTGGCGCGATCACTTCTTCGTCTTTTTCCAGGGACGCGGCTTGGATTTGGTCCTTCCGTGAAAGATGGATTTTACTGTGATTTTAAGACGAGTCGTGAGATAACGGAGTCAGATCTTCCGATGATAGAGTCGGAGATGCGTTCACTTGTTGCCGGTGGCGAGGGGGGTTCATTTGAGTGTCTTGAGGTATCGTTTGAGCGTGCGGTTCGGATTCTTGAGGAGACAGGTCAGCCGTTTAAGCTTGAGCATTTGAGGACTCGTTTGCGCGAGAATGAGAAGATCTTTTTTTATCGTCAGGGCGAGTTTCTTGATATGAGCCGCGGCCCTCATGTGATGAGCGCGGAGCTTCTCCAGCATTTTCGGCTTATGTCGGTGACGGAGACTCATTGGCGTGGAGATCCGTCGCGAGAGTCTCTTCAGAGGATTTACGGGACTGCGTTTTTCAGTGAAGAGAAGTTAAATGAGCATTTGAAGCGTCTTGAGGAGGCGAAGAAACGAGATCATCGTCATTTGGGTCGTCAGCTTGAGCTTTACGCGGTGGATCCGCGGGTAGGCACGGGGGTGGTGCTTTGGCTTCCCAAGGGCGCGGTGATTCGTCGTGAGCTTGAGAATTTTCTTTTTGAGGAACAGACGCGGAATGGGTTTCAGCGGGTTTATTCTCCGGAAATAGGGCGAGTTGGTCTTTTTCGGATGTCGGGTAAGAATCCGTATTCGGAGCGTTCGTATCCTTTATTTGGAGCGGATCGCAGCGACAGTTACGCGCTTCGTCCGACGTGTGGTTCGCAGCACGTTGTGATTTACCAGAATCATCCGCGAAGTTACCGAGAGCTTCCGCTGCGTTTTTTTGAATTTGGCAATGTTTGCCGATATGAGTCTGGAGAGTATTCGGGATTGAAGCGGCTTCGTGCGTTTACGCGGAATGACGCGCATGTTTTTTGTTCGGAAGAGCAGGCGGCGGATGAGTTTCGTCACTGTGTCGAGATGCTCCAGAAGCATCTTTTGACGTTTGGTTTTTCGAATCTTCGAATCCAGACGTGTTTTCGTTCGGAGAACGGGATTTCATATTCCGGGACACGTGAGATGTGGGAGCGTTGGGAGAAGGTGATTCTTGAGGAGTGTTCCAAATTGGGGCTGGTGACGTATCCTGGCGGAGAGGTTCACCCGGAAGGGCCTGGAATTGACTGTACGGTCGAGGATTCTCTGGGGCGTGAATGGCATTTTGGGACGGTTCATATTGATTTTAAGGTTCCAGGAGAAGAGGCGTTTGATCTTTCTTACGTTGGGACGGATAATGTTCTCCATCGGCCGATGATGATTCACTGTACGCCTCTGGATTCATTTGAGCGGTTTATTGGGGTTTTGATTGAGCATTTCGCGGGAGCGTTTCCTCTTTGGATGGCTCCGGAGCAGGTGCGGATACTGATCGTGAGTCCGAAGTATGAAAAATACGCTCGGGAAGTGGAGGATAAGTTCCGGAAGCAAGGGATTCGGGTGACGGGAGATTATCGTTCGGAAAAAATTGGGGCGAAGATTCGGCGAGCACAGGTCCAGCTTGTTCCGTATATGCTGATTATTGGCGAGCGGGAATTGGAGGGGAGGACCGTGGCGGTACGCGACAGAGTTTCAGGGAGTCAGGGGAATCTCGTGGTGGAAGAAGCGATACGGAGTTTTCTCCGGGAGATTCGCGACAGGAAACTGAAACATGATCCGGGTACGGTTTGAGCCGCGGTTTGAGTCAGGCGGAGGCTTTGAGGCAGGCGGAGGCTTTGAGGCAGACGGAGGCTTTGAGGCAGACGGAGGCGGGCCAATAGAATTTCGCGCGCACGGGAGATTCCTGATTTCTATTTGAGTTCGATTTGCCTCATGGGTATTCCCGCTTCGGCCATAATTTTTTTGACATTTCTGATCGAGTATTCTTCGTAGTGAAAAATACTCGCGGCCAAAACCGCGTCGGCGTGTCCGATTTTAATGGCATCAATAAGATGTTTTGGTGAACCGGCCCCGCCGCTTGCGATGACCGGTATGGCGACGGCGTCAGCGACGGCGCGGGTAATTTCCAGGTCATATCCGTTTTTGGTTCCGTCAGCGTCCATACTGGTGAGAACGATTTCCCCTGCTCCGAGTTCTTCAACTTTTTTTGCCCATTCAACCGCCTGGAGTCCGGTTGGTATTCTGCCTCCGCTGATGAACACTTCCCAAAACTCTTTCCCATTTCTGAGGACTCTTTTAGGGTCAATGTTTACGGTTACGCATTGGCTTCCGAAGCGTTTCGCGGCAGATTGAATGAGTTCCGGATTTCGTACTGCCGCGGAGTTGATGGAGACTTTATCGGATCCCGCGTTCAGGAGTGCGCGAATGTCGTCGATCGTTCGTATTCCGCCTCCGACAGTCAGCGGCATGAAACATTCCTGCGCGGTACGCCGAACGACCTCAAGCATGATTCCCCGTTCCTCGTGGCTGGCGGTAATATCGAGAAAAACGAGTTCATCTGCCCCTTCCTGTTCGTATCGTTTCGCGATTTCGACAGGATCGCCGGCATCACGCAGGTTGAGGAAATTGGTACCTTTTACGACGCGGCCCTGATGGACATCAAGGCATGGGATAATTCGTTTGGCCAACATGGGATAAAGCCTTTTGACAGTTTTTCTGAAAAGGGAGAAGCGTACCGGAGGATATTTACCACAAATTTCGCGTATTATACCCGACATTGATTTTTCTGTAAAGAGGGATGGAGAAAAAAAGGTCAGACAGGAGTTTTGTTTGGAAAATGGGATAGGAAGAATTTTGCCTAATAAGGTTTGGATTTGGGTATTATGCCCGGTTACTTTAGAGGGTAGTGGAAAGTTTTCATTCCGTTTTGTTCCCCCTTGTTTTTTTTCGGAAATCGACTATAATTAATTTTTGTCTTTTGGCGTAGGGGTGCTTCGGCAAGTGCCGTGGCTGAGAATAAACCCATGGAACCTGATCCGGGTAATTCCGGCGCAGGAAATTACGCGACGGGAGTCATTTGAGTTGAGAGGAAAATCCAGACTCTGCTTCCGCGCAATCTTCTTTCGATTTTACGAAAGGAACAGAAAAAATGTCGATCGAAAACGTGATTTCTTCGGCTATTGTCCGAACGTTCAGTGAAAAACTTGTCAGCCACCTTGAAGTGGATGTCGCTATTGTCGGCGGTGGTCCCTCATCGCTTGTCGCGGCGCATGACCTTGCGAAGGCTGGTGCGAAGGTGGCCCTTTTTGAGCGTAAACTTGCTCCCGGCGGCGGGACTTGGGGCGGAGGAATGCTTTTTAATGAAGTGGTGGTTCAGGCAGACGCGACGGATATTCTGGAAGATCTTGGGATCCGTTATGTTCCGATTCCCAACGCGG
Source organism: Thermoguttaceae bacterium (assembly GCA_017408405.1). Classification (GTDB taxonomy): domain Bacteria; phylum Planctomycetota; class Planctomycetia; order Pirellulales; family Thermoguttaceae; genus RGIG3701. The sequence goes on along the minus strand of JAFQUP010000175.1, from coordinate 15,457 downwards.
AGGGGTACTTTACGCTTGATTCCGTTGAAATGGCGAGTGCGCTGATTTATGGCGCGGTTCACGCGGGAGCGAAAATTTTCAACGCGATGAGTGTTGAAGACATTATTTTTAAAGAAGGTAAAGTTGGTGGTCTGGTCATTAACTGGACGCCGGTGGAACGTCTTGGAATGCACGTTGATCCATTGACGGTTGTCTCCAAATGTGTTCTTGACGGAACTGGACATCCGAGTGAAATCATGAATCTGGCAGTTAATAAGGCGCAGATTTCTCTCAATACTCCGACGGGTAAGATCCTTGGTGAAAAACCGATGTGGGTTGACAGCGGTGAAGCCTCGACTGTTGACAATACGCAGGAGTATTTCCCCGGTCTGTTTGCGTGCGGAATGAGCGCGAATAATGTGATGGGCGGTTACCGCATGGGGCCAATCTTCGGCGGGATGCTTAAGTCCGGTCGAAAAGTCGCGGGGCTGATTCTGGACAACATTCGTCAATAAAAAATGAGTTCAAGGCCGTATTTTCCTGAAAACGCGGCCTATTTCTTTGTTTTAAAGAAAGTCTTACTGATGGAATCCTGTTTTTCAACATTGGAAAGTCGGCTGGAAGCGTTCCGGAAGGCAGATCTCTATCCTGTGATTTCTTCCGAATTCTGCGCGGGACGTGATCCGTTTGAGATTTTCTGTGCCGCCGCGGAGGGTGGCGCGAAAGTCATTCAGATTCGTGAAAAAAATTGGAATAAGGGAGAGATCCATCGTTTGGCTCTTCGTTGCCGAGAGGTGGCGAATCGTTTTGGCGTTCTGATTATCATTGACGATCATGTGGACGTTGCTTTAACGGCTGGCGCGGACGGGGTTCATTTGGGGCAGGAGGATCTGCCGATTGATGAAGCGAAAAGAATCGCGCCGAAATTGCTTTTGGGAAGTTCGACCCATAATTTGGAGGAAATTCTCACCGCGCAGCGTCTTGGAACAGGATATTTGAACATTGGTCCCATTTTCGCGACTCAGACGAAAACGGTCGGGATTCCGCCTCTTGGTACGGAGCTTCTGAAGGAACTGATTCCGCATGTGACGGTTCCGTTTTCCGTGATGGGAGGAATTAAGGAACGGCATATTCCTGAATTGTCCGCGCTTGGGGCGGCGCGTATTGCGATGGTTACGGAAATCACGCAGGCTCCGGAACCTCGAGAGAAAGTCAGGGAATTGAGAAAGCTGATTGGTTAATTAACTGATATTTTTTAGTGAAAGGAAAGAATCATGGGTAAAATCGGAATCGGTCTGAACCTCGAAGCAGTCAGGACCAGCCATAAAAGTTTTGAATGGGGCGTCCAGTTCGCCGCGGAACTCGGATACGAATACATTGAGCCGATGGTCCACTGGGGCCGTGAGCTGCTCTCGGAAGCCCGGTACTTTCACAGTGTCTCGATGCTTGACGATCCGTTCCGCGTCCGCGATGCCGTCGAACGCCACGGTTTGAAACTTTCGGCACTTTCCAGCCACTCCCAGCTTTCCAAACCGGAGATCGCGGTCGAATATCTCAAGCAGGCTGCCCGTTTCGCCAAAGAATGCGGCGCTCCGATCCTCAATACCCACGAAGGCCACAAACAGACGTGGACGACGGAAGAAGAGGATTTCGTCCTGATCAAGTACTCCATCATGGAAGCCGTCAAAGTTGCCGAACCGCGCGGTATCCGGATCGGACTGGAGACGCACCAGACCTACTCGCTCGTTCCGGATAAATACGAAAAGATCCTGAATCTGGTCGATTCGCCGGCCGTCGGAGCCAACTTCGACACAGGGAACGCCTACCTTGGCGGTCTGGATCCGATCGAACAGCTGGAACGTTTCAAGTCGCGGATCATCCACATTCACGCGAAAGATATTTCCCATGAACAGTCCGAGGCAGAACGCGGCAAAGTCATGGGAACGGCCGTCGGCTGCGCGTGCGGCGACGGCGTGATCGACTGGGAAAAAGTCGCCGCCATCCTGAAGCCCCTCCCGCAGGACATCGTCCTGAGCGTCGAATGCGGCTCGCTCGATCAGGCGGCCCGCAGTATCGATCACCTGCGTAAAGTGCTGGGAAAGTAGAAGAAGGTCCGACAGACCTGCCGAGGTCTTAAAAAACTCCAAAAGAAACGCCGGGGAAAATGCTCTCCGGCGTTTTTTTGGACATTCTGTCAACTATTCAGCCAAACGTTCAGCTGGACCTCAGACTTCCGGAAGGACGTAGCCCTTGCGGTACGGACGGCTGAGAAGGGCGTTGGCGGCTTCGCAGTCGGTGAAACGTTCTGCTTTGGGATCCCATTTCAGCGAACGGCCCATCAGACGCGCAATGTTCAGAATATGGCAGAGCGAAGCCGTGCGGTGACCGTATTCGCAGTCGTCGAGCGGCGTGGCCCCCGTCTGGATGCACTCCAGCCAGTTGCGCGTATGGCTCAGATTCTGGATCGGAGACGTACGGAGGAGTTCCTCGCCCATCTCTCTCGGATTCGTCTTCAGATTTGCGCGGAAAATCTCCATTTTCGCATTTTCGCCAAAGAAGATCGCGCCGCCGCGATTGCTTTCCTTCCCGTCTTTGCCGAGCCAGACACGAATACCGTTCGCGTAGGAGTAGGAAAGTCGGGGCGTATTGCAGAGACGATTGCCGCGGTTGCGGGATTCCGACTTTTCGTAAACAGGCAGTTCCAGCGCATCGCCATCCACAAAAATTTCCGTCGGACCGGTTTCCTGCATTCCAAGCGCAAGCTGGACCTGATCCAGACCGTGCGTTCCCCACCCCGTCATTTCACCGCCGGAGTACGGCATGAACGAAAGCCAGCCGGGATTCGCACGCGGAGTGAAGAGGTCATGGTTGAACGGCACAGGTTCCGTCGGACCGCACCACGTATCCCAGTCAAGACCTTCCGGGATCGGCTGTTCCGGAAGTGCGCATTTCCACGGCGTTTCGTAGTTCGCAGCAATGACTTCGCTGATCTTGCCCAAACCGCCGTCCTGAATGAACTTGCACGCGATCTGGTTGGCGCGCATACTTCTCTGCATGGAACCGACCTGGAAAACGACGCCCGTTTTGCGGGCCGCTTTGACCATGAGACGGCCTTCCGTGACGGTCAGCGACATCGGTTTCTCGGCGTAAATGTGCTTTCCGGCCAGCGCGGCATTCACGCAGATAAGAGCACGCCAATGCTCCGGCGTCGCCGTCACGATCGCGTCCACGTCCTTCCGGTCAAGGACTTTCCGATAATCCTGGCAGGCATCGGCTTCCGTCAAACCGGCTCTTTTCGCAATATTCTGCGCTCTGGGAAGGTACACGTCGCACGTGCAGACCGCCTGTCCCATCGGCTGTTTGCAGGAATCCAGAAAAACATAGTTTCCCTGACGTCCAACACCGATTCCGGCAATGCCGATCCGTTCGTTGGCTCCAACTTTTCCATTGCCTCCAAAAATTTCGCGGGAAGCAAACATTGGGATAGAAATAGCGGAAGCTGCTTTCAAAAAATTACGGCGGGAGATAATCATAAAACACTCCTTTGGTTTAAGATTGAAAATTTATGGAATAAGGACTCTTTCGAGGACTTTTCTCAAAAAATCCTCTGAATTTTTTCTTGAATCGTTTCTGAAAGAGGATTTCATTACGATTCGATGCGCGAGGACAGGAATGGTCAGAAATTTTACGTCGTCTGGAATAACGTAATCTCTACCCTGAACTTTAGCCCATGCCTGAGCGGCGCGGTAGAGGGCCTGCAGTCCGCGGGTGCTGACACCAACCCGGCAGGAGGGATCCTGACGAGTCGCGTCAGCAATATCCATAAGATAATCCGCGATTGCTTCATGAACTCGAACATTCCGTACCTCATTCTGGAGAATACGGATTTCATCAAGATTAATGACAGGCGTAAGCGTGGATTCAGGTCTCATACGCCGTTCGAGAAGTTCTTTTTCGCGTTCGCGCGGGGCGTAGCCGATTGAAATACGCATGAGAAAACGGTCCATTTGACTTTCCGGCAAAGGAAATGTCCCCTCAAATTCCATTGGATTTTGAGTTGCGATGACGAAAAAAGGATTAGGGAGCTGCCGGGTTTTTCCGTCAGTCGTGACACATCCTTCCCCCATTGCTTCCAGTAGAGCGCTTTGTGTTCGTGGAGTTGCCCGATTAATTTCGTCCGCCAAAACGATATTCGCGAAAATAGGTCCCGGCATGAATCGCCATGAATTTTCATGGGATATTTCGTTGACAGCGGAGGGGATGGAACTTCCGGTAATTTCAGCGGGAAGCAGGTCCGGAGTAAACTGGATTCTTCTGAATTCCGCGTTTACGCTTCGTGCCAAAGTTCGCGCCAGCATGGTTTTTCCAACACCTGGAACATCTTCCAAAAGCAGATGTTCACCGGCGAGAAAAGCCGTCAGACAAAGTTGGACCGTCGTCGTTTTCCCGAGAATAATCTGTTCAATCTGGTTTTGAAGTTTTGTGATCATTCGGTTTTCCCAGAGACAAAAACAGGCAAATAAATGAAACTACTGTCCAGTGGGCAGTGTCAGGGCGGCGGCTCCGAGCAGCGCGGCTTCATAGCCGAGAGCGGTTGGTTCGATTTTAATATTTACGTTTGCGCGTTGAAAAATGTTCTTCTGAAATTCCCTTTCCATTGCCGGTGCGAAAAATTTCCACGCGCGGGCGACTCCGCCGCCAATGATAATTTTCGCGGGATTCAGGATATTTGAAGCGTTTGCTAAAGCGTGCCCCAGGACTTTTCCTTCACGCTCAAACGTTTTAAGGGCGTTTTCCTCACCTTCCTGTGCCCGTTTCGCGATGTCCGCGGCAGGAATCCGCTCTCCAGTCAAACGAGCGTAAAAACGTGAAATTCCCGGTCCGGCACATTCCGCTTCCAGGCAGCCGCGGTTTCCGCATCCGCAGAGTTCTCCATTTTCCACGACATTCAGATGCCCGAATTCGCCAGAGAATCCGAGTGAACCGCGGTAGATTTTTCCATCGAGGATGATTCCGCCGCCGATACCGTTGGAGATTGTCAGCCAAATGAAATCATTCACGTTACGGCAAGCTCCGAAAATTCCCTCCGCGATCGCGCAGGCGTTTACGTCATTTTCGATGAAGATCGGTTTGCGGAATCGTCTCTCCAAGGCTTCAACGATTGGAAAATTCTGAATTCCGGAGAACGGTGCGTAAATCCAGACGCGATCATTCGCCAAGCCGGGGATCGTGACGCCGACAGAGTCGATTGTTTCCAGAGGATATTCTTTCAGAACGTCATCCGTAAGTTTCCAGATCTTTTCCAGAATTCCTGTTTCTGATATTTCGACTGGTAAACATTCTCCCGCGGTTTTGAGGATTTCAAAATCAGGGTATTTCTTTTGTTCCAAACGATTTTTTTCTTCGTTTTCGGTCAAAAGAATCACTCCCGCGAGCATTTTGGAGCCGCCGATATCCACCGCTAAAATTCTTTTTTCCATAAAATGATCACTTTTAGGGATTGAACTTTTTTATTTTACTCTTTTAATTAATCGGCATGATTTTATGGATTGTGTCAATTATTTTTAAAAAAATAGATTTTTCAGATGTTTTAGTTTGAGGGATTCAAAAAAATACCGATAACTCAGATAAGGTATGATTTCCGGCTAATATTACGCTCAGTTTTAGAGAGTGCCGGTAAGTATCGGAACCAGACATTTAAAAGGAATTTTAAGATATTAACATAATGGAGAACGAACTATGGCAGCCAAACGGCTAAACATTAAATTCGTCATCATTTTTGTCTCGCTCCTTGTCGGATTAGCGTTGGGGGCACTTTTGGTCCTTCATATTCAGAGCAGCCGCCAAATTACGCAGAGTTACCAGATGGGTCTTGCCGCGTTTGATGAAGGGGATATGGAAAAGGCCCGTGTTCATCTTGGACATGTCGCGGACAAACTGACAGATCACGAGGAGCAGATTGAAGCTACGCGTAAACTCGCGTTCGCGTATGTGGATCTTCTCGAACAGCCGAACAAAAGTCACCGGGATATTGAGATATGCAGGAATGTCCTTGACAAAGCTCTTCAGCTGGATCCGGTAGATATTGGGCAGGACAGAATTCCTCTTAAAGAGGCGTACGCGAAGTGTCAGCTTCTTATGGCCAAACCGGGTGCCGCGGCCCAGACGTACATTGAGCTTGCGAATGAATTTCCTGACAATCCGCAGTATCTTCTGAGTGCGTCCGACTGTTACGTTAAAAATAAGGACTCAAAGGCCGCGGATACTCTCTCAAAACTTGTTTCGCGTCATCTTGATTTTATTCCGGGATGGATTGCTTATGCCCGATACTACCAGGAGATTGGTCAAATGGATCTCGCCATGCAGAATCTGAACTCCATGGTGGATTCCAACCCTGATTCCGCTCAGGCGTATGCCCAAAGGGCGCTTTTCCTTTACGCGCACCCGGAAATGGGTGAAATGGCGCTTGCGGAAGAATCCGCGGTGAATGCCTTGCGCCTTGGTCCGAATAATCTGGACGCGCTGCTTGCTGCCACCAAAATGTATACAGTACGTAAAAAATTTGAACAGGCGCATGAATGTTTTGAGAAGGCGGTCAATGTCGCCAAGTCGCTTGAGGACAGGAAGAATGACCAGCGTGTGGTGGAAATTGGAATTCAGCTTGCGGATGCTGAAGGTAAGCCGGAAAGCGCATTGGAACTTCTCCAAACGGATGTTCAGGATGACCCGCAGAATATTACCAAGCGTTTGAGTCTTTTTCAGCGTCTCATCATTTTGGATAAAATGGAAGAGGCGCAGAAAGAAATTAATAATTTGCGTCAGGTCAGCAAACTCTCACTTGAAGCTCTTGGATTCTTTGAAGCGATTATTGAAATTCGTGAAGAAAAGTGGGCCAGTGCCATCAAAAAACTTGAGCAGGCTCGCGCGTTTATGGGACAGCAGCCTGAAATGCTCGCGTACATTGACCGGCAGAGAGCACTTTGCTACGGTAAACTGGGACAGATTGACAAACAGTTTGAAGCATTTCAAAAAGCCGTTCAGAATGTGAATGAAGCTACCTGCGTTCCTTTTTATCTCGCGTATATTCACGCGCTGCATTCTGCCGGAAGGATTCCGCAGATGGAGGAAGTTCTGACTGAACTTATGGACAAAATCGGACAGCAGAAATTCATGGAATATCATGAACTTCGTACTCTTTATTTTGCTTTGCGTCAGCAGAAAGAAGCTCTTAAACCGAAGGATGAGCAAAACTGGGAGGCTATTCATTCCGAAATGTCGGACAATAATATGAATGCGAATAATCCGGAAGGTATTCTTTTGAGTGTCCGAATGTTGGTGAAGCAGGAAAAGATTAACGACGCGAAAGAACTCTTGAATCGCGCGATTAATGAGCATCCGAATACGATCGCGTTTATTTCTTATCTGGCTCTTCTTGAAGCTCAGGAAAAGAACTTCGAGAAGGCGATTGAAATTGTGGACCGTAAACTTGAGGAAAAGAAAGGGAATCCGGGACTTCTTATCACGAAAATCCGTGTTCTTTCCCAAATGAAAACGGACGACGCTGCTCTTCTTGAAGATATTTCGAAACAGTTCAAAGAAATAGAGGAACTGGCCTATCGGATGCCTGATAATATTAAACTGACGGTTCTCAAACAGCTTGCCATGGGCTGGCTTCAGTTTGAAAATATCGAGGAAGCCGATCGGATTTATTCTTCGATTATTCAGTTTGAGCCGGAAAATGTTGGTATCAAGATTCAGCTTTTTGACCTGGCGAGAAAATCCGATAACGAACAGAAAATGAACGCGCAGATGGAACGAATTCGCCGTGAGGTTGGAACCAACTCTCCGGAATATCGTTACTGTCTGGCGACAAAAGACATTTGGGAGTACAGCAAGAAAAAAGATTCACCTGAAAAACTGCGTTCAGCCCGGGAGAATCTTGAAGTTGCCCAACAGATTCGTCCTTCCTGGGTCTATATTCCGCGCGCGCTGGCTGAAATTGCCATTCTTGAGAAAGATTACGCTGCGGCCATTACTCACCTTTATCGTGTGGACCAGGTTGGTACTCTCACCACTCAGCAGCTCAACCTTCTGATTCGCCTTCTCTATCTTGAGAGCCGTGACCCGGAAGTGAAGCAGCTTATCGCGCGTAAACGGGAAGCGAATCTCGCGGCGGACGCGGCGATGATGAGTGTTGAGGCACTGGCCAATTCAGGTGAAGGAGACGAAGCGGTTCGCCGTGGTTCAGAAATCATTGATACGAATAATCCAAAAGATCATCTTTGGATTGGACATATCGCGCTCCGCGCGAAAGATTACCGTAAGGCGGAGGAGGCTTTCCGCAAGGTGACCGAGATCGCTCCGGAAAATCCAAATGGCTGGCTTTCACTTCTCCAGGTACAGAAAATTCAGGCGATGGATGTTTCAAAAGAAGAGTTTATCGCCAATGTTCAGAAAGCGGTTCCGCCGGAAAAGCTGCCGCTTTGCCTTGCCAAGGCTTACCAACTGTTTGGAGAGGCGAAAGAAGCTGAAAAAACGTTCCTGGAAGCGGTTAAACTTGAGCCGGAAAACCTTGAGGTCCTCTTCTCCATCAGCCAATTCTATATGTGCACGACACATCCTGAAATGGCTATTTCCTATCTCAAGAAAATGAGTGAGCTTATCTCGGAAGACAAGCGGCTTAATGTGGAAACAAAGGGACAGCAGCTTGCCTGGACTCGCCGTTCACTCGCGCAAATCTACGCGGGTATGCCTAATTATGAACTTCAAACGCAGGGACTTCAGCTGGTTGAGGAAAATCTCTCCAGACAGCCGGACTCTTTGGATGACCTGAAGGTGAAGGCGCTTCTTTTGACCGCGCGCAGAAATCCGGAAGATAATCAGCGTGCTATTGAAATTTATGATAGTATTCCAACCCTGGCGAATCGAGAGCTTTTCAATCTGGCGAAACTTTATTTTGAGCAGAGTTTCAATCCGGACGGCGTAGCCATGAAGGAAAAGTTCCGCAGTGTCATGACGGAGTTGGTTTCCGCTAATGAAAATAATACGGAGTATCTCTCGGAATTCATTGAGATGCTTATCGCTCAGAACGCGGAAGTGGATACGATTGCCAGCTATATCGATCGCCTGACCGCCTTAAACGCGGAAAGTTCTTCGGTCTTTTATTTTCGTGCCAGACTATTCCTGCTTCAGAAAGATACGGATGGGCTGAAAGAGTACATTGCTTCGGCATTCCCGAAAAAAGTGGAGCAGAAGGACATTCTTCCCCTTTTGAAATGCGCATCGACGCTGGAAGTTGAAGGGATGAATGAGGAAGCGTCAACGGTATGGGAAAAACTCATCGCCGCTGAACCGAAACTCATGGAACTTTTCATGATGTCGCAGGCGCGTCAAAATGGTATTGGAAACGCTCTGGCTTATCTGCAGGCGAATCAGGCAAAAATTGAGCCGGTTCTTCAGCTGAATCTGCTTGTCAGAGCCTGTCGGCACTCAAAGAAAACCGTGACGCGGGAAGAGTACAAACAGATTAAGGAATACGTTGATCTTCTTTTCAGAGACAAAGCGGATTCTCTGGAACTTCAGGTCTTCAACGCGAAACTGCTTGAGCTTCAGGGAAAATTTGATGAAGCGGTAGCGATCTATAATTCGCTGCTTGAAAAACCTTTTGAGGCTTCGCAGATGGCGAGTATTGAATTTGCTCTGGCGCAGCTGCTCGCGTTGACCGGAAAAGATATTGACCGGGCAATCGCTTTGATTGATGAAGCGGTACAGAAGTTTCCGAATGACATTACTCTCCGTGATACGCGCGCGCTTGTCTATATGCGGAGTAAAGAAAGAACCAAAACAGACCAGGCGATGGATGATCTCAAGTATGTTTTGGTTATGAAAGATGATCCCATGTTCCATTTCCACCTGGCGGTTCTTTATTGGAATCGCGCGAACGTGAACGCGGCAAGAATTGCCTTTGAGAAAGCTAAACGTCTTGATCCATTCCTGATCCAGAATATTTCCGCGCTGGAAGTACCGGATTTCACGGAGTTGAGTAACAATCTCCAGTAAACAGGAAAGAGGCCGCGGAATAATACCGTGAATTCGATAATTGCCGTTTGAAAATAAAGACGGGGAAGGTTTCTTTCCCGTCTTTTAAGTTTTTCGGTACTTTGGGAGGGAAGCAAAAAAAGAAGTTTATTTTTGAGAAAAAGAACAAAAAAGAGGGGAAACTTCTTGAATCTTTCAATTTATCCGATATAATAAACAGAAGAGGGGCATTTTTGTTCGATCTGCGGTTTTTCCAGCCTGAATTTCTGTTTGGTTTTTAGGGGGTTCGCAGACCTGCCCTCCGCCTGCCTGTTTTGATTCAGATTCGATCCAATTTCGAATTGGTCTGATTTGAGTAACATTTGAATATTAAGAGACCTTCCTGAAACTTTTGTTTTTGGGAAATTCTTTTAATTTGAATTCCGATTTTAATTCTGTAAGAAAGGAAATCATGATGCCTGCCAATCGTCGTCATTTCTTGAAAGCCGGCGTTGCCGCCGCTGCTGCTGTCTCGACATTCTCTTCCGTTCCGCGCGTTCATGCTGCCGGTTCCGACACTATCCGCATCGCTCTGATCGGCTGCGGAGGACGCGGACGTGGTGCCTGTTTCCAGGCGCTCAGCACGAAAGAAGGACCCGTGGAGCTGGTCGCCATTGCGGATGCGTTTGAAGACCAGGCAAAAGGTTTCGCGCAGATCCTCAAAGCCGACGAAGAAAAATCCAAACTCTGCACCTTTACGGACGACACGATCTTCTCCGGTCTGGATGCCTACAAAAAAGCGATCGACTGTCTGCGTCCCGGGATCGACCTTGCGCTTCTGGTCGCTCCGCCGGCATTCCGTGCCATGCATTTTGAGTACGCGGCCCAGCGAGGCGTCCACATCTTCCTCGAAAAGCCGTTCGGCGTGGATACTCCGACGCTTAAACGTTCCTTTGCCGCGTGGGAAACGGCAAAAGCCAAAGGTCTGAAAATCATCACGGGCCTCAACAATCGAAAGTATTTCCGAACAGAAGAGACCGTCAAGAAGATCCAGGACGGAGAGATCGGCGACATCCTCTCCTGCTACGTCTATCGTCTCCACGGCCCGTGCCGATGGAATCCGCGTGATGAGTGGACGCCGCTTCAGAATCAGCTCCGCAACTACAATTCGTTCACCTGGATGTCCGGCACGCCGTGTGTCGACTGGATGGTCCACAATCTGGACATCTGCTGCTGGTCGAAAGGAATGCATCCCACGTGGGTCCAGGGAACTGGCGGGCGTCAGTGCCGTACTGAAAAGGACGAAATGCAGGACTACATCGTGTGCGATTACGAATTTCCGGACGGTGTGAAGCTCGTCATGCAGGTCCGTCACATTGCGAACACGTGGAGCAGTTTCCGTTCGGTGATTCGCGGAACGAAAGGCATGGCGATCGTCGGCGAAGGGATCGGCGAACCGAAGATCTTCAAAGGGTACCGGGCCGTGAATGAAGATGTCATCTGGAAGTCGGAAGCACCGCGGAACGACTCCTATCAGGAAGAGCATAATCGCCTGGCGAAGATGATCCGCGAGGACCTTCCGTGCGAAGACGTGGAATTCTGCCTGAAATCAAACTTCACGGGAATCATGGGCCGAATGGCGATGGAATCCGGTCAGGAACTCACGTGGGACACCGCGTGGAACTCAACGTACGAACTGTGCCCGAACCTCGACGCGCTGGATATTAATGGCCCGGCGTACATTATGCCGGACGAAAACGGAAACTACGAGTGTCCGAAGCCAGGTATTACGAAACGATTCTGATTTTTACCGCTTGGCACTAAAACATGAGGCTCCGTTTTCCGCGGAGCCTCAATAATTGATGATTGGAATGAATCGTTATCTTTAAGAATTTTAACTCTTAATAATGAATTTTAGTTCTTTTGTGCTTCGCGGATCAGTTCTCCAAACTCGACGAGCGACTGTGCCGTGATGTCGGGCTGCGGATCGTTTCCGAGTGCTGTTTCGAGCGTCGTTTCCCCCGTCAGTACCAGGACGCCCAGCGCACCGGCATTTCGGGCCATCGCGATGTCAGTGTAGATGCGGTCCCCCGCCATCGCGATCTCATCGCTCTTCAGACCGTACCGTTCCACGATCCCGTTGAGCATTTTCGGGTCCGGTTTCCCCATCATGATGTCCGGTTTCCGTCCCGTTGCGGCTTCGAGACACGCACAGAGCGACCCGCAGTCCACCAGTACCGTCGGCAGATCCGTCGGGCAGACAAAATCGGGATTCGTCGCGAAATACGGCTTCTTTTTGCTGATCCACCAGGCTGCACGACAGAGTTTCGAGTACGTCAGTTCCGTGTCGAACGCGACGACCACGGCATCCGGTTCGTCGTTTGGATCTTCGGACGCCAGGGTGAAACCGGCCGCCTCGAATTCCGAAATCATGCTTTTCGTGCCGAGAATGAAGAGATGCTTCGCTTCCGGTTTCGTTTTCTGGATCATCTGGATCGTCGCGACGGCCGTGTTGAACATTTCCTCGCGTTCGGCCGGGATCCCCATGTTATGGAGCTTGGCGAGATAGTCCGCCATACTGCGTGACGGATTATTGGTCAGAAATGAGTAGCCGATCCCCATTTCCTTCAGCCCGTTCAGAAACGCGAGCGTGAAGGGAAAGAGTTTCGCGCCGAGATAGATCGTGCCGTCCATATCGAGCGCAACGTGACGGATCTTGCGGACCTTTTCCAAAAGTTCCGCGTGCGTAAAGGGGGAATAGTATTTCTGCATGATTTAAAACGGGTTCTGGTTGAAATTAAAAAAAGGATTTTGGAGACATCTTGCGGTTCAAAATGCCTCCAGATGAAAAGGTTTTGAGACCGAGTCACTCTTCACCGCCGAGTCACTCTTCATCGCCAAGCCGGGCGTACCCGTCGCTCGGTGCGTTCCACATGAGGAGGAAGATCCCCATTCCGACGACAGAGATAGCCACCATGAGGACGTAGATCAGGTTCCAGCCGACGTGCTGCGCCATGGCTCCGACGCCGACGCCGGAAACGATGACGCTGGCGTAACCGAACAGACCGGTGAAGCCGTTCGCGGTGGCTGCGGCGCGTTTTGTCGCCTGATTTGCCGCGGCGATGCCGATCAGTGCCTGCGGTCCGTAGATGCAGAATCCGGCTCCGCAGAGCGGGAAACAGAGCATCCAGTGCGGGGCATTGGACGGCATGAGCCAGAAGAGCAGAACGAACAGCGCGCTGCCCGCCATGCAGATGACGCACGTGCGGTGTGCACGCCCTTTCAGGACTGCGTCGGTCATCCAGCCGAAGAAGAGCATTCCGAGAATTCCGAAGATCTCAAACGCGGCGACCAGCCAGCCGGCGTGAACGAGCGAGACGTGTTTCGATTCGCTCAAAAGCGTCGGTCCCCAGTCCAAAACTGAGAAACGGACGACGTAAACGAAGAAGTTCGCCAGTCCGAGGATCCAGATGAATCGGTTTCCGAAAACGGCTTTTTTCAGGAATGATTTGGACGGACCAGAACCCGGATCCACCGCAGCTTTTCCGGTTCCTGGAAGTTCCGGCAAACCGACCGACGTCGGCGTGTCGCGCAGTGCGAGCCAGAGTCCGATCGCTCCGAGGAAAGAGAATCCGGCCGGTATCCAGAAGCAATACCGCCACGCACCGGTCCCGAATCCCATGCCGTTCTGGAAGTTGGCCCAGATGTCGTTCGGGATGATCTCCGGATTGGGTTTTCCGCCAATGACGGACTGCCCCATGATGTATCCGCACATCACGACGACGATGAATGCGCCGATCGAGTGCGAGGTATTCCAGACGGACATTTTCGTCGCGAGTTCCCTCGGCGGGATCCAGTGCGTCAGGAGTCGGGCACACGGCGGGAAGCCGGATCCCTGGAAAAAGCCGTTCAGGACCCAGAGGACTCCCATGACGGCAGCCATGCACGCGATGAATTTTTCGCCGCTGGAAACTCCCGTAATGGCCTGCGCGATCTCCGGCGCGAAACCGAACAGAACGCTCACCGTCGTGCAGCAGAGGAGCCCGAGCGTCATCAGCACACGCGCATTGCACCGATCTGCGATCATGCCGTAGCCGAAACGTGAGGCTCCGTAGATCAGACCGTTAAGTGTGAGGAAGATCCCCAGACTCGTTTTGGAGATCCCCATCTCTGCTTCAAGCCCCGGCATGGCGAGCGAAAAGTTCTTGCGGAGAAAATAAAAAAGCGCGTAGCCGATCATCGTCGCGAAGATCGTGCGCATCTGCCAGGTCCAGAATCGTTTCCGGATCTCAGGCGCCCACTGATCCATCGATTCTTCTACCGGCGGGTTTTGAGTCATTTCTGCTGACATTTTGGAGTCCTTTTCGGAATTTTTTATGAAATCAGCGGGAAGTCCCGCGTATTCGCGAAACCTCCCGTCATTGACTGGTACATTGGAGAGCAATTTACTTTTTCAGGAACTGGTCAGCAAAGCGAATGTACTGCGTCCAGTCGTAGGATTTGACGTCATGTCCGCCGGTCCGGATATGGTATCCCATCTTTTTGCCGAACACCGGCTGGTCGACGGCGGGCTGGGCAGGTTCGGAGAGTCCGTCGAACGGTTTCTCGCCGTAGAGTTCGTAGACCGGGACAGCATGGTAGACGGAGAGATACTCGCCTTTCGGGTCAGCCCAGCGGTCTTCTTTCGCGCTGGCGACGTAGACCGGACGCGGAGCCATCAGTGCGATGAGTTCGTGTTCGTCGATCGGCAGCGTGTTCGGGTCCGCATTGTACTGGCGGAAGTTCTTCGCGAACCAGTGCGGGAAATTGCGGTTGATGATGGTGAGCGTCTCGCCGTAGTTGCGCCGGCTCAGAGCAGATCCTCCGCAGCCCGAGTTGTTCGAGATGACCACGGCAAAACGCGGATCGGAAGCTCCGGCCCAGAGGGACGTTTTCCCAAGACGGGAATGGCCCATGACCGCGACGCGCGATGCGTCGATGTGTTCGTCCGTTTCGAGATAGTCCAGCGCACGGCTCAGTCCCCATGCCCACGCGGTGATGGATCCCCAGGCGTCCGGCGTGCGTTCTTCTGTCGCTTTGGAATCGCCGTAGAGGGAAAAGATCCCGGTGCCGATGCCGTTACGTTCGTCAAACGTCACGTCCATGTAGTGGAGCGTTGCCAGCGCATAACCGGCGTCGAGGATCTGGTCCACGTCCCAGCGGTTGACGCGGTAGCCGCGTGAATCTTCCGGTTTCAAATTCTTGTCGTCTTTCGGCATACTGCCGTTGCGCAGATGGAAAAGAGCGATCTCTTTTTCAGGCGTGATCGTGTGGTTGCCCAGGAAATTGCATCCGAGGAATGCCGGGACCGGTCCGGAAGCATTTTTCGGAATGTAGATGAGGAGATTCGCTTTGACTTCACGTCCGGAATCCTTTTTCGTTTTGGCGTAGTCCAGTTCGTGGAACGTGATCTCGACCTGCT
>JAFQUP010000174.1 GCA_017408405.1 Thermoguttaceae bacterium | reverse complement strand
CAAGACGATGATTTTCGAAGCGGATGGAAAGCCCGTCGTCATCGTCGTCCGCGGCGATCATGATGTGAACGAGATCAAAGTGAAGCGTATGCTCGGTGCCAAGTCCCTTGAACTTGCCTCGCCGGAAACCATCATGCGCGTCACGGGTGCCCCGGTCGGTTTCGCCGGCCCGGTCGGTCTGAAAGAAGACGTCCCGGTCTATGCCGACATCGCGGTGAAATACGTCGTTAATGCCGTCACGGGGGCGAACGCCGCCGGTGAAGAAGCACACATCACGGGCGTGAATCCCGGACGCGATTTCGAACCGACCCAGTACGCCGACGTCCGAAATGCCGTCGCGGGCGACTCCTGCCCCAACTGCGCGAACGGCAAATTCATCATTAAGCGCGGTATGGAAGTCGGCCACGTCTTCAAGCTCGGCACGAAGTACTCCGAAGCTCTCGGCGCGAAGTTCCTCGATGCCGACGGTCAGGCTCTTAAGACCATCATCATGGGCTGCTATGGGATCGGCGTCGCGCGTATCCTCGCAGGCTGCATCGAAAACAGCTACGATGAAAAAGGGATCATCTGGCCGGTCTCCATTGCGCCGTATGAAGTCTGCATCGTGCCGATGCGCGTAAATGACGAGGCGACGATGGCTGCCGCGAACAAACTGTACGCTGACCTTCAGGCTGCCGGCATTGATGTCCTGATCGACGACCGCGACGCACGTCCGGGCGTGAAGTTTAACGACATCGACCTGATCGGTTTCCCGCTCCGCGTGGTGATCGGTCCGAAGGGCCTGGCGAACAACGAAGTGGAACTGAAATGGCGCTGGGAATCCGACTGTCAGAACGTTGCGCTTGATTCCGCTGCGCAGACCATCGCGGACGCGATCTCCGCGGAACGAGTTTCGGGCGAGCGTTTCAAAGCGTCGAAAAACGCCTAGAAAAACTTCCAGATACCCCAATTTTGGCCCATCCGGCAAGCACGTTCCGGTCACTGAAGACACGGGGCAGCGCACGAAAAGCACGTAAATTTTACGTTATGGGCAGTTCACGCTTTTTCTTTTCCCGCGCCTTTGCGTGAAAAGAAAAGAGCGTGTTTTTTTATGGCTCATTCGGTAATCGCGTGATTTCAACCGCGTTTGGACTGGTACGAGGTTTCTTGCCTCTCTGTCCGTAATCGGGCGACAGGGGGAAGTTCCCAAAAGATCGATGTCGTTAATAAAAATTTAGCGGTAAAAACAGTCAACTGGAATTACGAACCGTCCTCGAAGCCGCTGGTTTGCTTTGTGCTTTCGGCAGAGAATATTTGACTTGAGATTCATACGTTTGGCGTTAAAAATCTCTGGATGAGTTATGTTCCGGCGAAAACATTTGGCGTTGCCTTTGCTTGCTCGGCGATAAAGCGCGACAGCGCGTTCGCCGGGAGTTGGTATTGGTTTCAGAAAAGGTAATCTTTTAGCAGTCCCCGCGTTCCATCTCGGCGAATGGCCTACGGCCAGTATCGCCGCACTCCAAACTACCCCGCCTCGCTTCCCTCGCCCCTCCAAAGAAGTAAATGTGTTCTGAGACGGATTTTACGGAAAGCGCGAAAATAAAAAATGGTTTTAAAATTTGGGGTGAGCTGCTGGACGGACCTTTAATCTGGCTTTTGGCAGAGGATTCCGACACAGCGTACTATCAGGATGGAATACGTAAGCACAGCCGCTCCGGCAAAGAGGCCTAACGTACCGCCCCATAGTATCGGCGCCCTTTGGAGAGCGTAGGTAAAGGCGGGTGAGGCCTCCGAAATCAAAACGACGGCGAGGGTTGCCAGAGAAATCGCGCAGAAACTGCGTATTCGCGCGACTTTTCGGGTATAGCCCCAATGCCGGAAGATATTATACGGAAATGGAAAAAAGACGGCAAAAAGAAAACCGAGCAAGAGTATCTCCGGAAGCTTCCAGGTAAAACCTGTTGCCATTCGAAGACATGCCAGGAGAAAGCACAAATACGCGCACGCCGTCAGCCCCCACATTGCCAGGTTCGCCCCAAATGGAGTTCGACCGCGCGCCTCAAGTTCAGCGGAGACGGTCTCATTCAGCTCGGCGCGGTGTCGGATACGCCAAAAGAGGATCCCAAGGCCTTGGAGAAACAGGACTGAACAGGTTTGAACTGCCGTCCAAAAAGCAAAAAAGAGCGGAATGATAAACGGCGGCGGTTCCGGAGTGGGCGGTGTCCAAATTATGGGAAAACAGTAAAAGACCCCGAAAGAGAGAAAAACAGAGCCAAAACTTCCCAGCCAAGCGGCCAGACGCGGGCTTTTCCAGGCGCGAAAAACGAAAAACGGGATCAAAAACACCGCCGGCATCAAAGTATTAAACAGCAAGATCTCCATCCAACGCAAAGGTACTCCACCTGCCGGAAAGATAGCCGCATAGACCCAAAATCCATAAAAGACCCCCAGTAAACACCACCACACACGGTTTCCCCAAAGCTGAAATTGGTTCATTTTGCTTCTCCTTTTTAAAAGTCATTCACAAATCCCGACCTTTTTTATTCCTCAAAGGAAGATTTCGATCTCCACATAATAGAACAGATGAGTGTTACATAAAATCGCGAAAATTTTCAGAATTTTTGAAAGTTTCTTAAAATTATTTCCCGTAAGATGAAAAAGCGGGCGGTTCCATACCCTACCAGAGTTCGTAGTTTCTCCAATGCAGCTGTTCCAGTATCTCGCATAGTGCTTTTCCCTCCCAATCCTTTGCGGTCATCATGGTATTGAAATCAGGGTATTCTCTTTCATGGAAGCGTTCGGCTTCCGGTCCTGCATTCACATCTTCTGGGCGTTCCATCCAGACATAAAATCCTTCACAGATCCGGAGATCCATCGGTTTATGAAGGATCCGGCAGATACCGGTCAGGTTCATTTCCTCGTCAAGATAATTTCTCGTCAGAGTATCCAGAGCGGAAAAGTCATCTGTTTTTTTGAACGCGATCGTAGGGAAACGTTTTCCGGTTTGGTCATCTTCCGGGCTTGGGATCTCGTCCAGTATTTCCCAGACATACTGTCCATCGGGCAATTCGGAAAGCATGAGGGCGAGGAAATGCCGGAAGATCTTTTCCAGAGGCTTTTCCCCATATTTTTCCAGCCGAAAGCACCAAAGCGGTTCGGGATCGTCCATTTCCCAAAAGCAGCAGACTCCGTCTTTTACTTTGACGGTCAGAGGTTCGTCAAGCGAGCCGAAATTCTGAACATAGGGGATCATCACGGTATCGAGTGCCGTGAATTGATCCGCTGTTTTGAATTTCATGACGGCTTCAAATTCATTTTTTCGGGTCTGTGATCGGATAGTATCCATCGATCTCACCAGGTCTTTTTTCAAGATATTGATAACATATCGGTATTTTTTCTCCATTTTATTGTACTGTCAACCTCGAAAAACACCGAATTTCCCAACACGATGGTACAAAAATTCCAATTTGTGAAAATTTCTGGGACATCATATCATCATGTTGACCATTCGGACGTGATTTTGCTCGATTTTTACCCATTTTCGCGTGATTTTAGCCCCGTTTCGTTTAATGGGTACACAGTTTCCCCGCGGTTTGCCGAGGTGCCGCGAAGCGGAACAGGGGGTACGTCAGGTTTCAGGCTGATTTCGGCTTTTGTGTGTCGGTTTGCTCATGATACCGAACACGTGCTTGTCACGACCGCGGACTCATGATTTACGGCGTTATCGGCAACTTTTTAACGATCCGCGGGAAGTTTCCCCAATGTTTTCAGTGGTTGGAACCACTGCCAGGTTCGGTACACACTATCCAAAAATCTTCCAAGGGATCAGCGTTCGCGGCATTTTGTACATCTTTTTTTGTCCGAAACGCTTAAACATTCTTCATGATAACCAATATTGACAAAATTTCAAGTGGACTTGATTTCAAATTGGCATTTTTTTGGAAAAAAGCTCTTCTCTCGCTCAAACTTCTTGACCTGGCCTTCTTTTTATGCTAAAATGCTTTTTGTTGGATGATCTTTTGTGAAAAACGTGGTTTTTCTTGCCTTTTGTTAAACTGGTACTGTCACCGACAATTTGGATATTGATCGTATTTTCCATGAATTACTCCTGATTTACTGGGAGGGGGGTCGATGTTTACTTTGATTTCGTTTGCCGCTGTTGCGTATGTCATCTGGAAACATGACACCATTGCGGGGGCAATGCGCAGTGGTCGTTCTCCGCGTGAGCATTTGGAACATGAGGCAAAACGTAAACAGGAACTCCGGGAATATGCTCGCGAGTTGAAACTCGAACGAAAGCGGATGAAGGAAAGGGAGCTCGGAATTTCCAAAACTGCATACGATATTGGATGTCTGGTGTTGTTGGTGATAACCAGTCTGGTA
This sequence comes from Thermoguttaceae bacterium, assembly GCA_017408405.1. Lineage (GTDB taxonomy): Bacteria > Planctomycetota > Planctomycetia > Pirellulales > Thermoguttaceae > RGIG3701. Next base: position 2,587 of record JAFQUP010000174.1, on the reverse strand, counting down.
ATAATTATTGTATTTCCGCCTTGGAATTAGCGTTTATCTACCTCTCCCACATCTTCACAAACGTTTCCCACTCCGCCGGAGTTGCCTGCCGGAGTTTCGGTCTCGAATCCGAACAGTACGGGAAATTGTGGATCTGGAGCGGGGACGAATTCCGCCAGGGATTGGAGATAGTGCAGGCTAAAACGGCCGTGCGGTGCCATTTCTGACTCCGGTTTTTTTCTAACGCCGGTTTCTTTCCGTCATTTGGAGCAATTCCCCGAATGAAAACGGTTCCGGGAGTTTAAACCGCGCGCCTCGCGGCAGCGAAAGTCTGAGAAGGATGGCCCGTAGTGACTGACACGCGGGTCATTTTTCGGATCAGCAATAACGGGGAAATAAGAAGAACCTAAAAGAAACGAGATTTCGCAAGTGCCGTAAAAAAGGCGGGAGACTGTGGGCAGAAGAAAAGAAGGCAGAAAAAAGCAGCCGGTCTTGGATCTTTCTATTGACTTCTTCCAGTAAAAGGTTATGATATAGGTATGAAAATTAAAAATTCCTTTTTTTCATTAAAAAACCCCGGTTGATGCAAGCAACCGGGGAAACACTAACCGCCCAAAGGGCAGAAAGAGTTTAACATGACTACTGTTAAACAAATTTTTTCGATTCTCAAAATCTTCGTCAAAAAAGAAAACATCAAAGAAGTTGTTTTCAAATGGGAAGAATCGAGCTGTGGTATCCGTAAAGTTGAAATTACGGAAACCGGGACCGAGGTGATCGTCAAGATCACTGAGTAAACGTTAATCTTGGTGCTCCGTCGGAGACGGCGGGGCACCCCAGTACTCACATTATAGGAGAAATCGCATGAATGTCAATACCCTGTTGGAAAAACTTTCAGAAAAATTCGGAGAAAATTTTCAGGATCGTGAACTTTCCAGAGAAACGCTGGATGAATTTGGCATCGGCTACACGCTGATCCACGCGGATGGAACAGAGGAAGTGATTCATCCGGAAGGCAAGATCGACGGACTGGACTTCCGATTCAACGAAGCGGACAAGTAAAGAAAAATCCCAGCACCGGCATGGAAATTGGACACTCCACCGGAAACTGGGACCCACCTAGAAAGGCTTAATTCTCAATATACCATTTCTACGGTAAATTGTCAAGGGGGCCTTCTGGGAAAAAACAGAAAGATATTGCGAGGCCTACGGTCTACACAGAAAGGATAAAAAAGCGCGAATTCAGGAGATTCTGGCGCGTCATAATGTTCAGGTAACAAACACACCGGCACTGGCAGAAACGCTGTTTCGGACGCAATCTCAGCAGGCCTACGCGGCAGGCAGATGGAACACCGTCAACGACAGCGATTTTGGCGACTACATCTGGGGTTTCGAGTACGTGACCGCCGGAGACGACCGGGTGCGAGAAGGTCACCGCGTTCTGGAAGGCGTCCGCCTCCCGAAAGAGGACCCATTCTGGAAAAAATACTTCCCTCCGAACGGCTGGAACTGCCGCTGCACCACGCTGGAGATCTGGAAAGATGAACCGACTGCGAAAATCGATTTCGGCATCACCGGCCGAGACCCGCGAAAACGCACTCCGAGCGCAATGAACGTTCCTGCGGAGTTTCGAGGAAACGTGGGTATTTTCGCAACTCCGAAGATTTCCTCATCTGCCACTAAAAATCCGTCAAAAACTGTAGAAAGAACCTATAAAAAGCCGAAAAATGAAAGGATTTACTATTTTGGTGAATCCACAAATCATGCAACTGGCGGTCCGTCAGAAAATCCCGTAAAATTTTCTGTAAGTCCGACGTATGCGAAAACTCCCAAAAGATGGACTAAAATAAAAGAAGAAAATCCATCTGAAAAAGAGCGTGAAAGGGCCGAGATCTACGCAAGCTCATTGTTTCGATTCAATGGGAAGGACAGCTGTATCCCGGTCAGTTTCGCCAATTTGGACAGCGAAACGATAAATTACTATTGTTCTACATTACACACGGTCGTACAGGAACTTCCAATTGTGAGGAATCTTGTCAGCAAAATCCATGTGAGAACAGATTCCCTTGGGCTTGGTTCGTTTGATATTGAAGAACGCAGTTTGGGACTTTCGATGACTTCATTTAAGGAGATGAAGGAAACTTGCAAGCAAAAGTTTAATTCAAGACCTAGACATTTTTCCACAGCGGATGTTCGCGCGACTGTTTTTCATGAAATCGGTCATGCTTTATTTACGGAAATTTTAAGTAAAAAGCAGGAGTTTAATGAAATTGCCAAAATACAAAAATATCTTTCAGATTTTGCGAAAGAAGGAAAATTTTTAATTGAAGATAAGTTTGTTTCATGGTATGCTTCTAACGATGAACAAGAATTGGTTGCAGAAGTGATTGCCTGCTTTTTATCGAGAAAAACAAGTAAGGTTACATCAAAAGAACCTGAAATTCCGGCAATAAAACATGTTATCGAGAAAATCCAAGAAGCTTTGGAGATCGTTTATCCTGGAGAAAAAATAATATGAGATTGACAAATGAATTTTGCGAAAAATATATGATCGACCTTGAGGTTTGTAATTCATGGCTTCCAGAAACCCCTGAAGAAATTTTAAAAATTT
>JAFQUP010000173.1 GCA_017408405.1 Thermoguttaceae bacterium | reverse complement strand
GGATCGCGACCGGGAGCACGGCTAGGACTATCGACTCGACCAGGATCGCGACCGGGAGCACGGCTCGGAACGTTCATTTTGGCGGGGGAACGACCGGGAGCACGGCTCGGAACGTCCATTTTGGCAGGGGAACGACCGGGAATTCCCGAACGGGAGACTGACGGCATCCCTCCTCTTGGGCCACCAAAATTTCCTCTTGGAGCACCGCCAACCCCACCAGGACCACCTCCACGCGGACCTTGCGCGTCAACGGGCATGGACAGAGCGAAAGTACCGATCAAAATAGCGGCAACTCCAAAAAATTTCTGCCTGATTCGATTCATGGCACGCTCCTTTCTGCGGAAACAAAAATCCATCCAAAAAATCTCTATTTTTCTATTATTGTCTTCATTTCTAAATTTTCAAGGGGTAGGTCCTGAATATTGAAGAAATTTTTATCAAAAATTTAACGGATGTGAAGAATAAAAAGTTTTTCCACTTGCGAAAAAGTTTAAGATAAAGTAAAATAAACAGAACTAAATGGAAATCGAGTTCCATTTCACAAAATTAATTTTGCCAACTTACCGTTTGGTTTACCTATGTCCCACTGCTCACGGACCCAAAATTCGATATTCTACCTTTTACTCTGCTCCGGAACACTCTGTTTCGGTCTGATGTTCTCTCTTTTTTTTCTTTTTTGTGCCCTAATTCTTCCCTTCCTTTCAGGAATACTTTCCTCGAAAAATCCTCATCTTTCCATCAAAAATTCAAACGGCTCTCAAAACGCAAAAAATCAGCCCCCTAAAAAAAGCTCCAAGGTGATGGAGAGTAGCGGAACATCCGAAAATCACGCCTCACCCGTCCACGAATCCCTTCCATCGCCATTTCTCTCTTTTCCCAGTCTCATCCCAAGCCGCTTCAGCCAGCCGATTCTAACGCTTCTGTGTGCGGGATACCTTCCATTTCTGGCCTTTTGGGGAAACATTCCACGATTCACCGGCTGCCCGCAGCTCACGAACGAAGAGGCATTCTGGATCTTCAACGGGTACACGCTGTTGATCGAGTTTTTTCTTCTCTACTCCGAGAAATCCGATTCCGTTCGCTCATTTCTCCTTTTGATCGCTTTGGAGCAAATCATTTCCGGCCTCACCTTTCACCCCGACGCGTTTGCGGTCATTTTTTTTCTTCCTTCCCTTTTCTTTCTCCTGAAAGCATTTCATTCCGCCGCGTGTGCCTCAGCCCTGAAACAAAGTTTTCAGCTCGAAATGCAAAATACCTGTGAAGAAATGATTCAGAGTTTTTCAAGCTATTCCCGCGCAAAGCGAAATCCCGTCCCCTCCTCATCCTCAACTCGCCGTTCAGCCTCGTTTCTGCGCAAGACTCCCGTCACGCTCGGTAACGCCGGCGAAACGGAGATTCGTGAACATCTTCTCCATTACCCGATCCGTCTGGAAAGAAAGAAGCATTCCCTTCGTTTCATTTCTTTTCTCGACTCCGTAGAAAAAATCCAGGTTTGGGAAGAGTCCAGTTCACCTTTTTCCGTTCCACCATCGTTTCTTCGTCTCATATTCTGGCTCATCGCATCGCTTATTTTTGGCCTGCTTTTTTTCCTGACGGTTTACCGCCCGGAACATTTCACTTCAGGAAATTTCGGCTGGATGCTTCCTTCTTCCATCGGCTATTCAGAAAATTCCCGTCTGGGTGAAATTGGGCCTCAACTTGGCAATCCCAAACCATTTTTCTGGCTTCGCCTGTTCGCAGATGACGGAACTCAGAAATGGCAAATCCCCCTTTCTCCAAAAAATTTCGCTCCCGATGCGCTGGTCTCAGATTTCATACCTTTTGAACCAAACGGACCTCTCTATTTACGCGGAGCGGTTTTCGACCGGTACGAAGACGCGGGCTGGCGCTCCTCACCCACCATGTTCGGAGTGAATCCAACAGCGCGAACGTCCAATACGTCACGTTCTGAATTCCTTCACTTCCGAAATACCATTTCAAAAACTCCAGGACTCATCCGTACTGAGGAAACCTTTGAGCCAACGCTTGAATCCACCTTCTTCACGTTTTGGCCAAGCCTTCTTCCAGGCGACGACTTTGACTTTCCATCCAGATTTTCCACCCGGCTCGAAAAAATTCAATTTAGTGAAAACGAACCAACTGCGGGCGTCCCATACTCACTTCTCTCGCAGGGATTTTTCCTGCGTCGTCTCACTGAATGCTCCCCCTTCCCCACCGCGGAATGTTTCTCTGAAAGCATGTCAGAAAACTCATTCAAAAGAGCCACGAAAAATTCCTCTGAAAACGTTTCCCCACTCCCAATGCCGTCCCCAGCCGCCTCAACGATTCTCTTCGCCCAATCCCCATGGAGTCCCGCTCTTTTTGCCTTTAAGAACCCGGAATACTCCAGAAAACCAGATGAAAACCGCTTTCCTTCTCTCTGCCGCCTGGCCGAGGAATGGTCCAGTGAAAATCAAACTCCGTCGACAGAGTACTCTAACGCGGATCCGTCGACGCTTAAGACCGCCCTCCAATTGGCCCGCCAACTCTCCTTCTCCCCGCGTTTTCACTACTCAACGTCACCCATCCGCCGTGAACGAAACCTTGACCCACTTGAGGATTTCATTCGAAACCACCCTCAGGGACACTGCGAATTTTACGCGGCATCTCTCGTCCTGATGCTTCGCTCCCGCGGAATCCCCGCGCGTTACGCGGTGGGGTTCGCGGCTCAGGAATACTCACCAGCAGCCCGCGCATGGATCGTGCGGCATCAGGATGCTCACGCTTGGGCAGAAGCCTGGATTCCGCCTCATGAAATCCCGGAAGACGTCAAAAAGAATTCCCCGGTTCCGCTGGAACATTGGCATCACGGAGCCTGGCTCCGCCTTGACCCAACCTCCCGTCAGGTCGCAAAAAACCGCATGAACTCCCACGGTCCTCTTTTTAGCGTGACCTCAGCCTGGGAAACTCTTTGGAAAAACTACTTCCTGAACCTGAATTTCAAAAACCAGCAAAGTTTAGTCTACGAACCATTCACCAATTTTATCCACTCTGCAGTCACGAATACCAAAAAATTCGCGAAGTATTTCCCAGATAAAATTCTGTTGACGGCCTCATTGCTTTTCGTCCTTTCAGTTGCCATACGCAGATTCATCCCGCGACTTTTTCAGGCGAAAAATACCATACCTAAACCGGACTCATCACTCAAAAAATCAGACTCCCTCCACCAAAGCACCGCGCGAGATTCGCTGGCTCAACTAAAATCCATCCAAAAACGCCGAGAGCATTCCATTCAATTTTTTCTTCAACTGGAAAAGGAATTGCTCGCCAAAGGAATGAAACGCGCAAATGGGGAAACCTCCCTGGAATTCATGGACCAAGCGGAGAAAAAGCTGGGAAGAAGCGATCTGAAAACCATAACGCGAAAATACTATTTGTTACGGTTTGGAGCAAAAGAAAAGCAGGATGAATGATTCCTTCCGGCGATTCCCGAATTTCACTTCAAACCGATACCGTGCAGTAACCCAAAACTTACCCGCCGCTGAAACAGATTACTTTTCGGAAATAGTAAAGAATGAAGATTTTAACCATTCCCTTCTTCCCAATCCTCCGCCTCAAAAACGGCAAAATCAGGGGCAAAGGATCGGCAATTCCTCACCGCAGGCGTTCCTGTTTCTTTTTCGCCGTTCGGAACAGATTTCTTCCATTCAGAAAATTCACTCCCGTGAACCAAAAGAACAAAAACATTGAAAAAGAAAAATTTCAACAGCGCGTAAAAAACCTTTTAGCCCCAAAATTCTCTTCCTCGTTTCTTTTAGATTTTATCATATGCGAAAAATTCGCAAGCAGTCCCCCGCTTAAGCTTTCCCCGTATTTTCCTCTCCCCTCCACCATACCCGCCACTTTTCAGTACTTCATCAAAAAAACGGCAGTCAGCCCAAAGCCAACTGCCGTTGAAATTCATGACAGCCTGAAATTTCAAATCATCTGAAATCAGACTGACTTAAAAACCCGCGATCAGATCGAGTAACCGTTCTGGTACTTCGGATAAACGAGCGATTCCAAACGCTCACGATCAGCCGGATTGCCGAGGATCTTAATATTCGCGGCATCCCAGAGGACTTTTTCACCGAGTTTCTCCGGTTCGTTCGCAGCCCAGACAGCCAGGTTGCCGAGGAGAATCGTTTCAGTCAAACCACCGGATTTGTCGATCATATTGGAGAACGGCATAAGCGGTTTGTTGTCCTTGATAGCCTGGACGAATTCACCAAAGTGTCCGCCGTATTCATCCGCTGTGACCAGATCTTCACGCACCTTTTTGAGAAGTTCGGCTTCACGATCTTTCGCTTCACCGATCAGGACACGCTGGGTACCGTAATCATTCGGGGAGTAGAACGTACCTTTATCGCCGATGATGACGAACGCGGAAGCCGCGGGCGTCTGACCGCCAAGGATGGCCGGATCCGGTTTCTTACCGCCGTCAAGCCAGGTGAGTTTGAATCCAGGACGCCAGTCGACAGCCGGAAATTCGAAGTGGATCTCGCTCCATTTCGGGAAACTGTCAAAATTGTGTCCGGAAGAAGTAGCCTGAACCCAAGACGGATTCTTCATTTCGAGAGCAAAATACGGCACACTGCACGTATGGCACGCCATGTCGCCGAGAGCACCGGAACCAAAATCCCACCAGCCGCGCCACGCGAACGGATCGTAGGCACCCGGAACGTAGGGGCGTTTGGGGGCATTGCCAAGCCACGCATCCCAATTCAGGTGTGCCGGAACCGGAGCTTCTTTACCGCGCTCACCGCCCTGCGGCCAGATCGGACGGTTCGTCCAGACGATGACTTCTTTCACCGTACCGACGAGACCAGCGCGGACCAGCGCAATACTTTCACGCGTCGAGGTACTCGCGACACCCTGGTTGCCCATCTGCGTGACGAGATTCTTTTCCTTCGCCATCGTTGAAAGCATACGGGCTTCCGAAATCGTGCGGGTCAGCGGTTTCTGGCAGAAAACAGCCTTGCCGTGCTTCATGGCCGTCGCGGCGATGATCGCGTGCATGTGGTCCGTCGTGCTGACGGTCACGGCATCAAACTGATCCGCCATTTCGTCGAACATGACGCGGTAATCTTCGTAGGCTTTCGCATCCTTGAAGCGTTTCGCTCCGCCCTTGAGCTGATTGCGGTTCGTGTCACAGAATGCCACGACTTTGCCGAAACGGTTCGCGTCGTTAGAGTCGCTCGTTCCTTTTCCGCCAATACCGACCGTGGCGAAACGAACGACTTCATTCGGGGATTCATTAGCCAAAAGATCGCTGGTGATGAACATGCCGGCACCCGCGACGGCAGTGGATTTCAGAAAATTACGGCGATGTGTTTTAAATGACATTTTTCGTTCCTTATTAAAAAGGTAGGGGAAATAGTGGTAGGAAAAACCGATTGATTCAAGTTTAACCGATTGACTTCACTTTGTCAAGTGCCCGAAAAATAAAATTTCGACTTTTTCTGGAAAAATCAGCAAATTTTTCGTGCCTAAACTCTTTTTACCCAATATCGTCATTTTCTATCCGGGGATTAAAGAATTCTCAGGGAAAACGCTTGACTTTTCTTTTCCAACGTGCTATACTGAATTCACGGACTTCGTTAAACCGTTAGCTGGCGGCTATTCCCGCCGGAACCTTTGACCTCAGGAGTTCATTCATGAGCCTTAACCTTGATTCCATTCCATATTTTAAATTTACTGCCGTAAATTCGCAAATCCCCGTTCAGGAAACCATCATTTCCCCTGATGAAACTCTCTGGACACACCCGGATTTTCCCGATGTCTCTGTTCGGCGCACTTTTTTCCGCGGCGGTCCTTCTGACGGCGTGGAACTCTTCACGCTGACCAACGAAAACCTCTCGGTCTGTGTCATGCCGACACGCGGAATGGGAATCTGGAAGGTCGATGTCAAAAAATCATCCGGTGAAACCGTCCGCGTAGGCTGGAATTCTCCTGTCCCCCGCCCTGTCAATCCGAGAAATGTTCCGCTCGATCAACCGGATGGTCTCGGTTGGCTCCGCGGCTTCAATGAATTCGTCGCCCGTTGCGGGCTGGAGTCCAACGGTGCCCCTGAATTTAATGAAAACGGCACACTCCGATGGCCGCTTCACGGGAGGCTCCAAAATACCCCGGCTCATTGGGTCGAACTCACGTTTGATGTCCTCCGCAAAGAATTCATCCTCACCGGAGTCGTCCATGAAGGACGCCTTTTCTTCAACGATCTCCATTTCAGAAGTTCTCTAAGACTGCCTTTTTTCGGAAGAACTTTCTTCGTTGAGGATGTCGTGAGAAATTTCTCCGCGCGTCCCGCGGAATTTGAACTTCTCTATCACGTGAATATCGGGCAGCCTGTCGCCGACGGCGGCGGAACCATGGAAATCCCATTCCGCCGCATGGTCCCGCGCTGTCCATGGGCCGCCCAAAATATCCACAAAGCCCGGGAACTTCATCCACCAGTCACCGCGGAACCGGAAATGTGCTACTTTTACGAATTGTCCGCAGATAGAAACGGAAATACCGAAACCTTCCTCAAGAATCCTGAAGGTGATTTCGGGGTGGCTCTTGAGTTTAACCGGAATGAATTCCCATACTTCTGCCAGTGGAAAGCGCAGCACGCCGCGGAAGACGGATATGTCACGGGAATGGAGCCGTGCATCAATTTCCCCAATGCGCGCACGTTTGAAAAAGCTCACGGCCGCGTCGCGGAACTTCAGCCGCAGGAAGCAAGAACTTTCCACCTAACCTTCCGATTCTGCGCGAACAAAGCCCAGGTAGAGCAGGAGATTGCCGCGGTCGCGGAACTTCAAGCCCTTTGCCCCGCTCCGGAAATCTCTCCCAACCCAACGGAAGATTGGTGTGGTTGACCCGCAAAAATCATTCCCAAACCCATTTCTGATTTTCATCTTACCTGCGTGTGCTTAAGCCTCTCCCCCAAGAGAGGCTTAAGTTTCTCTGTTCCTTAAGTAAGAGACGTTTTCTTTCATTTCAACGGTAATTTTTTACTGTCGCAAACTTCATGCTTACTAAAAAGAGATAAAATTTGAGAAATTTTCCAATTTTCTGGAATTTCCTGTGTTTTCCGTCTTGCATTTCGTTCAGAATAGAGTAAAATAGATTCATAAAAGATTTTCATGAGACATGGAGGTTAATTTTCATGAAAAAAAATGTTTCTTTATTCCTGTCTGTCTTTTGGGCCTGCTTTTTGTGCGAGACTCTGGTTTGGGGAGCCAGTTTCTATACGAAAAATTTTACGGTTACGACTTCTGATCCCAGAAACGCTGAGCTTCTGGCGAATCGGGCAGAGGAATTGCGTGCCCGTTTGGCCATATTTTGGTTGGGCAAGGAGTTGCCCAATTGGTATCGCCGCTGCCAGATAAAAATTGACGTCCGGAATACGGAAGCAGCCGGTTCTACCGTTTTTACCTTTGAAAATGGTGAGGTATTCGGTTGGGAAATGGATATTCGGGGAACGGTTGAACGTCTCTACGATTCGGTACTTCCTCATGAAATAACGCACATGATTTTGGCAAGTCATTTCAGAATGCCTGTCCCGCGCTGGGCGGATGAGGGAGCCGCGACTTTTACCGAGCATGAATCGGAACGGTCCAAATACCGCCAGAAGCTCTATGCCGCGCTGAAATCCGGAAAGGGAATTCCCTTTGACCGCCTCTTCACGATTGAAGAGTATCCGGATGATCCTTTTCCGCTTTACGCGCATGGATTTTCAATTACGGAATTTCTGATCCGACAGAGAGGTCCGCACTATTTTATCGCTTTCGTGGACGCGTGCATGAATCAGGAACAGACTTGGGATCAACTTGTTTACGATTTTTACGGATACACTTCACTGCGGAATCTTCAAAACGACTGGGTTGCTTGGGTCAAAGACGGTTCCAACGATTTCATCGGGACGAATATGATTGCCGGAAATGGTTCTCCTTCCATTCCACTTCGGATTGGGGAAATGGAAAGTCAGGAACTCGCCGCAAATCATGACATCGTGAAAGTAGTACCATCCTCAAGAGTACGGCCCAAGCCCAATATGATCAAATGGAATACGACGCACACACCGGCTGAATAATTCCAACGCGCCTCAAATTGCGTGATATTCAGAAATCGCGGGAGGAGATGGCTCCTCCCTTTTTTTCGGTATGTCTCGCGCGAACTCTTAACGCATGATGAAACTTCTCTTTGAGCGGCAAGTCCAGATGCGTTCCGCGGTTACCATGAAAACCTGGCGATTCATTGGAAACGGTGGCGGAACTGGATACGAAGTAAAAAACCATAAGCGCGAAGTAGCGGCTAGACGTTTTGTTTTTTCGCGCGTAAGGAGAAGCCGCGATTTCCCTATCCGTTCCCTTCGTGTTTCCGGCGTAACGCATCACGAATAAACTCAATCGTCCGCCGGCGCGTTCGCGTCCTTGATGACAAACCGGGCGTGAAGCCGCGCGATCTCACGGGCCAGTCCCGCCTCTTTGACCGACAGAAGAACTTCCTCGAAATTCTTGTACGCAGCCGGAGCCTCGTCCAGCGGGTACTTTCGGCAATTCGTCAGGATGTCCGCGTCGTCAAACTCACGATCCACGGCATTCTGATCCAAAGTCCGCACCGCAGCTTTTCGCCCCATCATTCTTCCTGCACCGTGATTGATGCTGAACGCCGTCCATTCCGCCCCCGGAAGCGCCGCCATGACGGAAGACCCGGCCGTTGGATTGCCCGGAAGCAGGATCGGATGCCCCGTCTCGTAAAACGGCGAATCTTTCAGCAGGAAATGCCCAGCCGGAAATGCCCGTGTCGCCCCTTTTCGATGAACGTAGACCGGAGTATTTTCAGGCCCGATCGGCTCGCGGCGGATGAAATTATGGCTGATGTAGTAGACGAGCCGTCCGTTCACCCCCGGAAGCACTTCCTGAAACGCCTCCAGGATCAGCCGGTTGATGAGCAGGTGATTCACCGTCGCGAAATTCCCGGCAAGCGCCATGTCGTCCAGGTAGTCATTCGCTTCCTGCGTCCCGATCGGCGCGTAGACCAGCTCCCGGTCCTCACCCGGAAACGGAATGTGCCAGAGGGCGAATTTCTCCTGAAGGATACGAAACTGGTTTTTCGCCACGATATTTCCGAATCCGCGTGAG
>JAFQUP010000172.1 GCA_017408405.1 Thermoguttaceae bacterium | reverse complement strand
CCATAGAAAAATACGTTTCCATAGGGAGACTGATGGTTTGGCAATACTAAAATCTCAAGTCCTCTGTTTTTTAGGTGCAAGCTGCATTCAAAGCATTCTTTACTCGCAGAGTCCCGTGAAAATGAAACTCCAGCTCGTCGCGCCAGGATCGGCACTTCCGAGAACGCGGTCGCCAAGATTGCGGGCACGACCGAATTTCGCGAGCATCTGTTCCGTGGCTTTCGCACCGGCGACAGCAGCGTCACGCGCTTCCGCCAGAGCCGTTTCCAGGTCTTTTCCCGCTTCCGCGGCAGCCAGGAGCGCGTCAACGCCCGGTTTCAGCGCATCCATCATCGTGCGGGCACCAACTTCCGCTTTGGAGAATTTGAACATTCCGAGGTATCCGGCTTCCATCAGCTTCGCGACGGCCGCGGTGTCCATTTCGTTCGCGTCCGCGGGGATGCCGTTGGCCAATCCCATGAAAAACTGCCCCATGAGCGGTCCGGCAGACCCGCCGCCGGCAGACATGGCGCCCATGCCCATTGCCTTAAAAAGAGCAGCGAAATCACCAAAGCCTTTGGTCTCGATTGCGGCTTCCGCCTTATCAACAATGCGGACCATCGTGACACCGTGGTCACCGTCGCCGGTGGCTGCGTCGAGTTTCGTGAGGGTCTCAACATTGTCGCGGATCAGCTGGAATGATTTACGAAAACGATTAACGAATGATTCGAGTGAAATTGCCATTTTTTTAATGAAAAATTAAGGAACCACAGAAAAAACAAAAAGCGGATTCAAACGCCGTCATCCCCGAAGCAGTCCGGAAATGAACATTTCTGTTTCTTCCTTGAATAAACTAATACCATTTCTTTAGAATACCATACTTCCCCCGTTTCTTCAAGGGGGGGCACGAACTTTGTGAAAAATTTCTCCAGGATTTTCAGAATCCGTTAAAAAGTTCCGGGAAATATCTTCAAAAATTTCCCGGAATCACGTTTTTTCAGAAAGATTTAAAAGCCTTCGCTTCCCTGAAAGAGAAGCTTAATATTCAGGCGTTCTCCGAAAAAGTATCAATCACCAGCTCCACGCCGGGGTGCAGCACGGATCGTTCCAGAGATCGAGGATCTCATCATCGACTTTGGCGAGCAGGAACTGGAATCCGGCGGTTTCCTGAACGGTGAGCATTTCGCCCGCTTTGCAGACGGCCAGCTCGATTCCCTGGGCGTCGAGGAATTTCTTCGCGGAATTGGCGACGATGAGCATTTCCATCATCGTCGTCGCACCGGAACCGTTGACCAGAAGGAGGACTTTATCGCCCTTTTCAGCCTTGACGGCAGCGACGAGAGAAGTGAGCATTTTGGCGACGGTCTCATCCGCGGAGAGCATCTTGCCGCGGCCGGTACCGGCTTCGCCGTGCTGTCCCATGCCGATCTCCATTTCGTCATCGCCCAGCTCGGAGATGACCATTCCGTTGGACGGATGGGTCGCGCCCTTCAGAGCGACAGCCAGAGTCGCCATATTGTCATTAAATTTGTTGGCGACGCGGACGACTTCGTCCAGATTCCAGCCGCGTTCGGCAGCAGCACCAGCGACTTTGATGAGCGGAACACAGCCGACCAGACCACGGCGGTCCTCAATCGGAGCGTCTGCGCCCGGCGCGATGTCTTCGTGCGTGTTGATGTTCACGATATTTTCAAGACCGAAATCGGCAGCCATCTGCTGGGCCATGTCGCTGGAGAGGACGTCACCGGCGTGATTCAAGGTCACGAGGAGAGTACCGGCTGGACGGTTGACCATTTTGAGTCCCTCAACGACTTCCATCGGACCGGGAGCCGCGAAAATGTCGCCGACGACGCTGACGTCGAGCATTCCCTTTCCGACGAAACCGGAAAGCGCGGGTTCGTGACCGGCACCGCCGAGGGTGACGATGGCGACTTTGTCTTCGGATTTCTTTTCCTTGCGGCAGACCAGCTTGCGTTCCTCAAGATCGCCGGCTTCCAGAGAAATAATGTCGCCGGAGGTGATCTCAAGACCGGCAAGCAGTTCTGCGGTGAGGTTGGCGGGATCGTTGATGAATTTCTTCATGACCATGATTAATACTCCATTAGTTTGGAAAAATTACTATGTGGAAAAAAATACTTCAAGTCAATAGGATACCATACTTCACGTTATTCTTCAAGAGGGGGAGCAGAAAGAAAATATTTTTTTGAAAAAAAAGTTTTCTTTTTTTTTCAAAAACAGGTTTTCACACCATGGATTCCTTTAATTCACTCTTCAAAAAAGATAAAAGACGCGGAACAAGATTTTCGTCACCGCGTCTTTTATGAAATTTACCCAATGGATCATTAACTCATCATTTTTTCTCTTTGGCGAGACGTTTCTGCTGAAAATCCTCCAACGTTCCATCCCGGAAGAGAACCAGATAGTCTTCAACCTGGCGAATGGTCGTTAAATCATTATCGACTAAACGCGGAAGATATTGATATTCAGAAAGGAGTACCAGAGGTTTGGCAAAAGGATTCTTTGAGTTTTTAATCGAAAGCTGGAGACTCTCAATCATGAATCCGGCATTAAAAACCGTTTCATTCACGACAGAACGAGCGTAAAGCGTTTTTGAACCAGGTGAAAGCATCATGTTCGTTTGGCATGACCAACGAGCGAAATAACGATATTTTTCCAGAAATTCCGGCTTCTCAGGTTTTTTGGGGGTTACGAAATACGAGAAATTCTCAGAAACAAAAGAATACTCTTCTTTCTCTTCTTCATAGTTAATCTTGAAATCCGGCTGAAAATACTGTCGGATCTCCGCTTTCGGATGGCTCATCCCCCACCGGTAAATTTTTGAGACATATTCTTCAACCTCTTCCGGAGAAGCCTGCCATTTTTTTCTTTCCTTCACGTCCAAAACATAAATTTTGTTCGCTTTAGAATTAAAGACAATGACTTCATCAGAATTATCCACGAAATCGTAAATGTTTCCATCACAAAAAAGAGTTTTTCCAGAGGAAACGATCGCGGATTCAGCTGTTTCCAAAATTTTGTAATTCACCCGAAAATTCGCGTTTTCCTCATAGAGAGTCCCGCCAACATTTGGACGTGAAAAATCTTGCGCATGAACACTTTCCCCACCCTGGCCTGCTCCAGCGGCAATTCCCCAAATCGCGGAACAAATACACAAAAAAAGAATTTGAAAATTTTTCATGATGTTTAATTTCAATATTTTAATAAAATGCATGGCAAATACTTCGTGAAATGCCGTCTTTTCCAGAACAGCCACAAATTTTTCCCAGAATAGCATATTTTAAAAAAATAGTAAATAGGAAAAAATAAAAAAATTATGCATGATTCCTCAAAATTTCCCATTTGAAATGAATGAAGACAAAAACGAGTTAAATTGAGAATTTTTCAAAATTTAGAGAAAAGTTCCCTTGAGTTTACCTCTTTTTTTTTCGATAGTCTATCTATTCATTACTCATTTTATTAACAGGATTTAACCAAAGTCAAAAAAAGGAATTTTTCATGCGGTTCGAACGTTTGGGGACGTTTTGTTTTTCGGGATTCGCATCTTTTTTTCTTTTCTCTGGCATTTATCCTCTTTCCGCGCAGTTCGTGGACCTGGAAACAGAAAGTAAAATGCCGCATTCTGTTTCCAACACTGAAATTTCCACCGTGGAAGAGGAAGAGCTTTCCTTCGATGACATTCTTGACGCTGAGATTTTTGAAAATCAGCAGATGGAAGAAACGGCAGAGCTGCTCAGATCGGAAAAATTTGAAGAAGAAATCGCGGCGGAAATCGTGGCTGAAATCAATGAAATCAGCAATCACGAAGCCCAACACGAAATTCAGAATGAAAGTGTCGCGGGCACTTCAATTCCCTTCGACAATTCTGTCGAAAAAACAGGCAACGCCGTTTCAGATAATGAAAAAAATCTTCAGATTGCCCTGGCCTCTTCACCAATGTTCAGATCAATTGACGGCGAAGAACCTCTTGCCGCGCCGATTCGATGGGCAAAAGAAGTCATACGCGAAATGGAATCCAATGTGCGCGATTACT
This sequence comes from Thermoguttaceae bacterium, assembly GCA_017408405.1. GTDB lineage: Bacteria > Planctomycetota > Planctomycetia > Pirellulales > Thermoguttaceae > RGIG3701. Next base: position 39,715 of record JAFQUP010000172.1, on the reverse strand, counting down.
CCTGCACAATTTCCAAACGGGAAAGAGTCAATGGCATTCTCGGTAAAAAGGAATTGATCAGCGCGAAAATTCGTCATGAGCCGTTCAGCGCCTATCTTAAATTTGAAAAACCGCGCAAACTGGCTGGTCGGGAAGTCATTTACGTGGAAAACGCGAATGATGGAAAATTACTGGCTCATGGTACCGGGTTGGAGGCACTGGTCGGGACGATGTCGCTTGACCCGGAAAGCCGACTCGCGATGAAAGGAAATCGTTATCCTATCACGAATTTGGGAATACTTAATCTGGCAAAACTTCTTGCCGCGCTTGGAGAAAAAAACCTTCACGAAGATTACGTATCGGTACGATATTTTAACACGCTGCTTGACGAAAAAGAATGTGTTTGCGTGGAAGTCTTCAATCCAAATTCAAAATTTAACTCTCAATTTCACAAAATCCAGATTTTTGTGGATATGAAGATGAACTTACCTGTCAAATTCGTCAGCTGGGGCTGGGGACAAAATGGAGAGACTCCGTTAATGGAAGAATATTCCTACTCAAATATTAAACTCAACGAAGGCTTTACTGATTTCGATTTTGATATTAAAAATCCTGAGTATGAATTTCGGGAATCTCAAAAATAACGTCTGAAGCAAAACGCGGATTGAGCAGAAGACTTCATCAATCATGCCGTTGACGCGCATACTATAATTTGGCGGGATCGAGATGAGCACCGCCAATTTTTTTATCTCGCGGCCCACGGTAAGAACTTTTGTCTTTTTTATGGAAGGATCAAAATGATGAAAAAATATTTCGCGCCGATCTGCCTCTTACTCCTAGGAATTTTCTGTACCTGGAATCTGGCATTTGCCGACTCTGCTTTTCGCACGAATTCGATGCTGCGCTCGGGACATCCCCAGCCGGTTTCGGTAATGGCAAATGAAGCCGTCGGTGAAAAGATCATTGCCGTCACGGAAACAGAAGATGACGGAAATACCAAAATCACTGACACAAAAATCACGAAACAGAACGATGACGGTTCGGAAGATGTGATGGAAGAAGTCACGGTGGAGGATTCCGAAAAGAATTCTCGTCAAGCGGAAGAACTGCCAATCAATGACGAAAATGATGACTGTGAATATGAAACGCGGGAAATTGCCGAGGATACCGGCTGTTTCTGCGAATCATACGCGGCCTGCGGCTGCACCCGTCATCGATGGTTCCGCTGCCGTCACCGCTGCTGCGAGCCTGTTTCCTGCTGCGAATCCTGCGGAACTTCTACTTGGGGAAACCGTAATGTTTGGGGAAATTCCAATTGGAGCAATTCTGCCTGCTGCGATACGGCATGCTGTGAACCGGGCTGCTGCGATACGAACTATTGCAGAGCAACCGTCTGCCGTGCCGAACCCAGACATTGCGGATTCCGCTGCCGCTGGATGCAGCGAAGAGCCTGGCGTTGCTGTGTCCCGAATTTCTGCGCTCCGACCGCTTATTCCGCCTGCTCTTCCGTATGCGGTAAACCGGCTTATTATGAATCGATTCGTCCGACAGATCTTTCCAGAACTGCCGCGATTCTTCCTGCCGGCGACTGCGGCTGCGGACGTTAAGCCTGAAAAGAACGTGGAAAAAAGCACCCAATAGGGCCTAACCAATGACCGACAGGAAAGCTGTTTCTGTCGGTCGTTTCAATTTTAAATTTTGTCCCAGTAATTTCCTTCATCCCTGAGAATTAATTAACCTAATAAAAATCCAATTCCGGCGGGAAACATTTCCAAAAGCCGCATTCCAAGCAGAATCCAGAAAACAGCAATCAGCGGAGTAAGAAGATTCGTTGTCAAAATCGCGATTGCCGCGACGCTCGATGAGCCGCCATAAATTTGAGTAAACATAATGATGAGCATTGCCGTTGGCATCGGAGCCTGAATCACTAAAATGTGCTGGAGGAGCGGATTTCCCGGAAGACAAAGTGCCGCGAGAATCATTAGTGCCGGAAAGAAAAACGCCCGAAAAAAGAGTGTCCACCCCATGACAGCATACGTACGGAAGCACGTGAAATCAACATGACGCTCCGCTACCTGGTCGAAAATCATGGCGCCGATAAAAATAAGCGGCATCGTGATCTGCGCAAGACCGATACTTTCAATTGTCCGGGCAAGGCACTGCGGAATATTTCCATCTTCACCCATTCGAAAACCGGCAAGATTCAAAAAGATTGCCAAAAAAATCGTCAGGAACGGCGTACTCAAAACCTTTTTCCACCACCCTTTTTGAAGACCGCCGGCAAGATAGGGAACGATGCAGAGCCATACTGAAAGCTCTATCCCTAAAATAAAAATAAAAAGCGCGGCCGCGTATTCCGGTTTATCCGGATAAAGAAACTGAATGATTGGAATTGGAACATATCCGTAGTTGAATAAGGAGGCAGTACTGAGAAAGGTACGTTTTTCCGCGTCATTTTCCAATTGGGTAAACCACTGGGGAAGCGCAACAAAAAAACGAACGACAAACATCGCGGCAAGAACTGAACAGAATCCAAAAATTGGAAGCATCCCATATGCGGCAAGATTTTCTTTAAGCGGTGCCGACATGATTTTACTGAAAATCAGGCATGGGTAAAGGACATTCAGACAGAGACTCATCGTTGACGTGTCCGCTTCCTGCCTCAAAACTCTGATATGACGCAGAAATCCTCCAAGAATAATCAGAAAAAAAATCATCAGGGTCGCGTTCAAAACCGGTTCAATCATCATTTATTTCCTTCCTGACCTCAGGACCTTCAGAAAATTTACGAAACTCTCTTCACTTCAAAGCCCATCTCAAAACATCAAGGCATTTCAGTGTCAAAACTCCCCAGACGTTCCTTTTCCGCGTGTTTTCCATCGCTATTTTCCTCAAGTTCCTGAAGATCCAAACCGTAAATCAAAAACGGCGCGCCAGTAAGCGGCACTTCGATTCTAGAAGTCGTTCCTTTTTTCAAAGCTGCGATTGCGATTTCCCTTCCGAGGCAGTCCAGAACGATGACCTCATTCGTCCGAAATTTTTTTGAAACTGCGAGACGGACAGGAAGGACCGTTTTCCAGTGGTCCTCCCACGGTTCCGGCGTGACGAAAGACTCGCCTTTTCCCGGTGCCTTGGACTGAACGTAACCATCCGCACGCGACCAGAGGACAGCAAGTGGACCGCGCGGAGTGTCGAACGTCACGTACTTTATGATGCCCGGTTCCTGACCGCGGGCGGAATCACTCATTCCCGAAACGGAAAACGCGCCGTACTTCCGAAATTCCGCGCCGTCCAGAGCCTCGGAGATCGTGCAGTACGCGATGAAAGACGGTTTCACCGCGCCGTGCCGGTCGAGAAGTCCGTAAAAGTACTCCTTGTCGTTTTCATTCATTCCGCTGACATTGTGCCAAACCGAATCGTGGAGCTGGTACCAGAAAACGCCGGAGATCCCTTCCGCCATCGCCAAAACGTGCGAAAGAACGACGTTTTCCGCCGCCTGACGCTGGGAATCGTACCAGAAATGGTGCGGCCGCGTGCACGCGTAGGTCTCCGTCAGGAAAAGCGGTTTTTTCGGCGTCCGGGACGGTGTGCCGTCTGGAAGTTCCGGATACTTTTCATCCAGCTCCGCCATTTGCTTTTTCGTTCGCCGGATCGCTCCCAGAAAACTCCAGTAGCCCTCCAGACAGTCCGGCGTAATGTTTCCGCGTCCGGGGTGAAGGCAAACACCGTCAAGCATCGGCCACCCGCCATTTTCCGCGATCGAGCGCAGGTACGGAAGGTCCGGGCCGGCCAGACCAAGAGAAAAGATCTGGATCTTTCGAATCTCCGGCCCCGCGTTCTCTCGTGCTTTCCAAACGGGCAAAAGCCACTCATGAGTCCACTCATCAGCGGTCTCGCCGCTTTCCAGTTTCGTCATATTCCATTCATTGCCGAGTTCCCAGCCGAAGTTTTTCTGTTCCGCCATTTTTCCCAGCACACCGCGGATCCACTCCGCCTTTTCCTGCGGCTCATTTTGGAATTTTCCGCGCGAGATCCCTTCATGCGAGTTGGCGATGCCGCCGAATTCCCGTTCAAAGACCCGCGTATCGCCATTTCGGAGCCACCGCACTCCCATGCGGTCCATCAGGCGGAAAACGTCCGATTCCGACGGAACGTTAAAGGACGCGGCAAGACCAAAAATGCTCCGTTCGCGATGCTGGAATTCGTAGTCGGGAAGGATGCCGAACGTCGTGCGGGCAAATGCTTTGGGGGCCGAAGGCGTCTGACCGCCAGTTTCCTGACCGAATGCTTTCGTTTTGATTTTCGTCCTGGGAATGAAACCGCTGGCGGAAACGTCCAGGAAATAAACCCCGCGCGGCAGGTCCGCGGGAAGCGTGACCTCACGGGCAAAAACTGGATCCTGGGCAAAATCCGCGCGTTTCTCGGTTCCCTGCGCCGCGATCTTTCCGTCAAAATCACGGACCGTCCAGCGGATCTGGAGCATTTTTGGAAGTTTCCGTCCGCGGGGGAGCTGAATGTTCGGCGAGTCCGCGCGGATCGTGAAATTCGGCGTTTCTCCCGGCTTCCAAAGGTGGAACGGCTGGGAAGATGAGACAGTCAGCCCCAAAAGTTCCCCGCGTCCCATCCACGCGCTGACCGACTCCGCGGATACCGTGCTTCCGTCCCGCGGTGCGGTGAGGAGAAATTCTGCCGTTCCCTCAAACGTTCTGGAGACCGCGTTTTCCACCTGCTTCACCGTCAAGTGCTGCGCCCACGGATCGCGCCAGTTGGCATTTCCGTTGATCTTTTCCCAAATCTCCGTCTTTCCGAGACGCCAGCGCGCGAATGTGCCGCCGGATCTCTCAAAGGGTGTCCCGGAAGTTCCGGACGCTGTTTTTTCGGTCGGTCTCTCCCAAAAAACGGGTTTCTCAAGTTTCCCTGCCTTACCCATCGAGAGCGGTGATCGCCGCCGGACCATCACGTTCCACGGATTCACGCTCCTCCCCTTTTTTCGTGTCGGAAAAAACGAGCTGAAAATGAATCGTGACTTTCCCGTTCTCTTCCGTCAGACGCGCGGAGGCTTTCTGAAGTTCCGTCCGCTCTTCCGGGATCCCAAGCTCAAGCTGAAATCCATCTTCCGTTTCTCGGCACGAGGCAAATTTCAATTCTCCATTGAATTTCAGGCCGTCAATGAGAAAAACCGCCTCACCGTCCGGAGCGAGAAAACGGATCGCGTCGTCCTGGACCTGAACCGTAGGAAACGCCTCTGGCTCGGACGCTGAAACTGAGTTTTGAAACCAAAGAACGAAAGAAAATGAAAGAAGTCCCGCAAGGAAAGGACCGCCGAGTAAAAGAATCTTCCGCATGGGAATTCTCCTTAACGTGAAATAATTTCGGCAAAAAAGCCGTCAGTTTCGCAAACTTCCGGCTTTTCGTTTTCGTATGAACGCCTTCACGGGAAAGCCGAAACTCTCCCGTGGATCCTGCGTCTGCTCTGCGTCATCTACTTCGCGAGCAGCTTGCGAAGGACGGTCTGGAGAATGCCGCCGTTGCGGTAGTACTCGATCTCGACCGGCGTGTCGATGCGGACGGTCGTCTGGAAGGCGATTTCCGCGCCGTCGGCTTTTTTCGCCGTGACGGTCAGCGTCTGCGCGGGCTGGAGCGTCTTCATGTCGAACGCAATATCGAAAACTTCCTCTCCCGTCAGCCCCAGACTCTGCCAGGTCTCGCCGTTCTGGAACTGGAGCGGAAGGACGCCCATTCCGACCAGATTGCTGCGGTGGATGCGCTCGTAGCTCTGCGCGATAACCGCACGCACTCCAAGCAGGCACGCGCCTTTCGCCGCCCAGTCTCGGCTGGAACCGGTCCCGTACTCCGCGCCGGCGAGCACGACGAGCGGAACGTTCGCTTCACGGTACTTCACGGCCGCATCGTAAACGGACATTTCCTCGCCGCCGGGCATGAAGCGCGTCACGCCGCCTTCCGTGCCGGGTGCGAGCAGGTTGCGCAGGCGAATATTCGCGAACGTACCGCGCGTCATCACGCGGTCATTTCCGCGGCGGGAACCGTAACTGTTGAACTCTTTCTGTTCCACGCCGTTTCCAAGGAGGAACAGACCGGCCGGACTGTCCTTTTTGATGGCGCCGGCGGGGGAAATGTGGTCCGTCGTGATGGAATCGCCGAGCGCGAGCAGGACGCGGGCCGAGCGGATCGAGTAGTCTTTTTCCGCATCGTATTCGGCCGTCATTTCAGTCATGAACGGCGGTTCCTGAACGTACGTGCTCTTCAGATCCCACGGGAAGAGGTCAGAATTTCCTGCCGGGATCGCGTTCCACTGCTTCATTCCCTCGTCCGTCGTGTTCGGGTCGCACTCGAAAACGCTCGCGTAGCGGTTCGCGAACATTTCGGGAAGTACGGAGGTCTTTTCCGCCTCGGCAATCTCCTCGTTCGTCGGGAAAATGTCGCGCAGATAGACCGGTTCGCCATTCGGATCCGTTCCCAGAGGCTGTGTCTCGAAATCGAAGTCGACCGTACCGGCCAGCGCGTAAGCGACGACCAGCGGCGGGCTGGCGAGGTAGTTCGCCTTCACGAGCGGGTTGACGCGGCCTTCAAAATTGCGGTTTCCGCTCACGACGGCTGACGCGACCAGTTCATTTTCCGTAACGGCTTTCCCGACATTTTCGATGACCTGCCCGCTGTTTCCGATGCACGTCAGGCAGCCATAGCCGACCGTCTGGAATCCGAGCTGATCCAAAGACGCGCTCAGGCCTGCCTTGTCGAGGTAGTCCGTCACGACGCGGCTTCCGGGAGCCAGGGAGGTCTTGACCCACGGCTTCGAGCGGAGGCCTTTTTCCACGGCATGTTTCGCGAGAAGACCGGCGGCGAGCATGACGCCCGGATTGCTTGTGTTCGTGCAGGACGTGATCGACGCGATGACCACGGCACCGTGACCGATCGTGCTTTCGCTTCCGTCCGCGTTCGCGACCGTTCCCGTCCGTTTCGCGGCCGTCTCATCCAGCGCAAAACCGCGTTTTTCGACCGGCGCGGCGAGAGATTCGGCAAATTTCGCCTTCATGTTCGACAGAAGGATGCGGTCCTGCGGGCGTTTGGGACCCGCGAGGCACGGTTCGACCGTCGAAAGATCCAGCGTAAGGACCTTCGTGTACTCCGGAGTCGGCGCGTCCGGCGTGCGGAAGAGTTTCTGCGATTTCGTGTAGTTTTCGACCAGCGCGACTTCCTCGGCCGTGCGTCCGGTCTGACGCAGATAGTCGATCGTCTGCTCATCGATCGGGAAGAATCCCATCGTCGCGCCGTATTCCGGCCCCATGTTCGCCAAAGTCGCGCGGTCCGCGAGTTTCATCGTCGGGACACCTTCACCGAAGTACTCGACGAATTTTCCGACGACGCCTTCCTTACGCAGCATCTCGGTGATCGTCAGAACCAGGTCCGTCGCCGTGACGCCGGGCTTGAGCTTGCCGGTGAGTTCCACACCGATGACGTCCGGAAGCAGCATATAGAGCGGCTGACCGAGCATGACGGCTTCCGCTTCGATCCCGCCGACGCCCCAGCCGAGAACGCCGAGGCCGTTGATCATGACCGTGTGGGAGTCCGTACCGACGAGCGTGTCGGGAAACGCGACTTCTTCGCCGTTTTCGTCCTTCTGCAGGAAGACGCATTTCGCGAGGTATTCAAGGTTGATCTGGTGGATGATCCCCATGCTCGGCGGGACGGCACGGAAATTGTCGAGCGTGTTCTGCGCCCAGCGGAGAAGCGCGTAGCGTTCGCTGTTGCGGTGGAATTCCAGCTCAAGGTTCTTCGCAAACGCATCGCAGGAACCGAAATAGTCCGTCTGGACCGAGTGGTCGATGACCAGATCGACAGGAACGAGCGGATTGATCTTCTTCGTGTCGCCGCCGAGACGCTCCATCGCACTGCGCATCGCCGCCAGATCCACCACGCACGGAACGCCGGTGAAGTCCTGCAGAATGACGCGCGCCGGCTTGAACGGGATCTCCATTCTTTCGCCGTTCGGCGTCCAGGCCGCGATGTTCCGGATGTCTTTTTCGCAGACTTCAAAATCGTCGCAGTTTCTCAGCGCAGATTCAAGCAGGATCCGGATCGAGTAGGGGAGCTTGTCCAGATCGGTGATGGACTCAAGAGCCGAAAGTCGGTAAAGAACGGCCTGACCGTTCCCGGTGTCGAAAGTGGTCCGCGCATTGAACGGATCGATTTTTTTGTGGTTTTCCATGAGCTTCTCCATTAATTAATGAAAATGTCAGTCCGAAGACAGTTCAACTATTCTTTATTTTACCATTTTTTGAGAAAATTTCCAGACGGGGGGAGAAAATAATTTGAAATTTACCGAAAGTGTTCTAGCCGGCAGCTCGGTATTTCTCTGATTCCAAATGGGATGCGCCAAGATACCGCAATACCGCCTCCCCTGATTGGTTCTTTAAATGCGTTTAAATGCGTTTTTTATGGATAAAATTTCTAGCGTGTCGGATATTCCAAAAGACAGTGTTTTCAAAAAAAGCTCAAACCGCTTTACCCATAAAAGGTAAAGGATTTGAGCGTAATTGATTCGTCCGAACTCAGGGGAGATTGGGTCAGACGCACCCGACTCTCAAATTAGAGAGACAGGGCGGAAACCGGGCAGGAATCCGTGCAGGCACCGCAATCAGCGCAAGCGGCTTCGTCGACAGTGCATTTGTCGTCAACGATAGTGAGCGCGCTGCAGGGGCAAGTATCGACACAGGCACCGCAACCGATGCAATCGTCTTTGTTAATATTAACAGCCATGATAAACTCCTTGAGTTAAGATTAAACTAAAAATTAGGCGTTGCGGCTGGAGGCGATTCCAACCACTTTTTTAATTATATCGCATTTCTCAAAAAATTTCAACCCCCCCACATTAAAATTTGAGTACTTTTTTTATTTTTTTCTCCAAACCTCTGGACATGGTATGCTTTTTCGGATATGATAACAAAAAATCCAGCCTTTTTTCTGACTGGAACGGATTTAACCAATCGACTTTTCAAAAACGGTTTTTTCGGGAAATCGCTTTTTGGAAGTACCCTGAAATCAAGAATCATTTTCACAAAGGTTTTTCGGATGAACTCTCATTCCCGTTCGGCATCTGCCTCTCAAAACGTTTCCAGATGGTTTCTCCTTTTGCCGCTGTTTTCTTCCATTTTTTACGTTATTTCCTACGTCTGCATGAGACAGCTGGCTCAAACGCAGGCGGATGTCGTTTTAAGCGTCGGCATTCGCGAGGGAATCACGGGTCTCGGCGGCGCTTTCGTTTTTGCCTGGCTCTTCGGAACGGGCCGTGTTCCTTTCCCCAAACTGAAATATCTCCTTGCTTTCACCTGCACTTCGCTGGCACTCCAACTACTTGGAAACATTTATCAGCAGCAAAGTTTTGAAGTCATCGGAATGGGCATGACCACAGCCTCCTGCTGGACCGGTCAGCTGCTCCTGACTCCCATTCTGGGCTGGTTCATTCTTCGGGAAAAACTCACTTTTCCGCTGCTGCTTTCGCTTTTACTGGCTTTCGCCGCCCTGCTCTTCCTGACTTCCGGCGCGGAAGTTCAAAATTCCTCTCCAACCTCAATCTTAAACACCGCCGTGGCGGATTCAACCAGTACCGCGGATTCGACCGGGATGACGACAACGGCAGAATTAACTGATCGACCCCAAATCGGGAAGCAGACAGAAAACCGCCCCTCAACAGAAACCAAAACTGACGACACTTCTGCGAAAAAAGATTTTCCGAAAAGATTCACCGCGATCAAATTTGTCCTGCTTTCAGCCGCGGCCGGATTCATTATGGCAGCCTCCAACTGCGTCATTCGCTGGATGAATCAGGCAGGAAACTCACCGTTCTTTGCCGTGATGTTCCTTCCCGGAATCGGCGGGGTTTTCCTCCTCGGCGGAGACCTCCTCACGAACGGTACCGCCACGTGGCAGGCCTTTTCGTCCGGAGATTTCCTTTACTCCGCTCTGGCCGGTTTAACGAACATGACAGCTTTTGTCGTCCTGACGTTCAGCCTTCGTTTCCTTAGTGCCGTCCGCGTCTGCGTCATCATGATCTCTCAGCTCGCGCTTGCTCCTCTCGCGGGCTGCCTGATTTTCCGGGAACCGCTTAACGCCGTCATACTCCTCGGAATTCTGATGGTTATCGCCGGCATTCTCGTTTCCGCGCTCAGTCCGCAGAAAGAATAAAAAACGTCTCAAGCCTGACATTCTCCTGAATCAGGTCTGAATTTCCTTCATGGAAAAATGGTGCGAAATCAATTCAACCGTCCAAGCCCCTCAAAGGACAAAACGGCCCCAAAAACTCATCCCTTTCTTCGAAGGGCAGCAGGCCGGAAGACTAACGCGGCGGTTTAAATCACCGGGAACGCTCCGCGTTCATGAAAAAACGCGGAACCCCTTTCATTTCCGCGTTTCTCGACATATGAATTACTTTTCATTCAGTATCAATACCGGCCTGAATCCTATGCTCGGACTTTCATCTTCCGGTATATTGGAGTCCCGACTAGCGGAACGGCAGGCTCCAGGTTCACTTGCCCAGCTTCCGCCTCGATTGACTCGATACTTCCCGTTATTCGGTCCATTCGGATTCGGCTGGTTTGTAGTACGATATCCCGCGTACCAATCACGACACCATTCCCAAACATTTCCGTGCATATCATAAAGTCCCCACGCGTTTGGTTGCTTCAATCCGACCTGATGAGTGCTTCCGTGATATTTATCTTCACCGTACCACGCCATGGCAGCGAGATTCCCGGCGTATGCTTTCTCGGAACCGGCACGACAGGCATATTCCCATTGGGCTTCCGTGGGAAGAGAAACTATCCCGCCGACTTTCGCGGAAAGCTTTTGGCAGAATTCCTCGCATTTAGACCAGGACACCTGCTCCACGGGATTCTGGGGACCTTTGAAATGGCTCGGTTCGTTTCCCATGATATGCTTCCACATTGTTTGGGTAACTTCCGTTTCAAGCATCCAAAACCCCTCCGTCAGTTTTACCTGATGTTGATCTTCATCAAACTCGTATATTGATTTTCGTTCGACCTGTTTCCACTCGGAGTAGTATTTACTCCCCATCGTAAAAGATCCTTTAGGGCACCATCTGAAAGCGTATTCGATACCATCAACCGTCTTAACCATTCTTTCTCCAGGTTCCGGCATACCTGAATCCAATTTCGCCAAAACAAAGTCCTCCATATTACATTTCAGTGTCGGAATCTGCTCCCATCCCCCCATCTTCTTCTCCACAAAATCTTTCGTCTTTTGAGAGGCGTAATGAGCCAGACCCAATATCGTGACATTGCCGCCTTCTTTATCCTTCGCCTCCCCCTGAAGTCCCTTCACCAAAAAATGAGTAAAAACCCCGTGTTTCAAATCGTCACTTTCCCACGAAACCTGGTTTCGATCGCAAGACGATAAAAGCACGAAATTGTGTCCATTTATATTTTGCGCCTCCCCCTGGAACGTTTCATATTCTTCTAGCCCTTTTTTACCGGGAATCGTCAGCTCATTACGACAGGCATCCACTATCATCAGTTTTCGAGAGGCACGAGAATTGGTGAGTTTAGTGAAAATCTCATCACTCGGAATAAGCGTCCGCGTGTCATTCAAATCTGCGTCATTTGGACAAATGTACCCCACTCCATCAATCGTCACACCATGACCGCTAAAAGCAATAATCAAAAGATCATCCGGCTCCGCTTTCCGACAAATCCCTTCAACCTGTTTCATGATGCGTTCCTTGGTCGGACTGTTGAAAACATTGCCTGTGCCTGCCAGAAGAACAACCTTATCCTTTTGAAATCCAATACGCTCAAACGTTTCAGCAAGGTATTTCATGTCGCCCTCGCAGAATTTGAGTGGCGGAAGCCGTTCTTTGTTTTTGTATTTATTGACGCCAATAAGGAGAGCGTAACCTTTCGATTCATCAGAATCTTTGCCGCTCTCGTTTTCCAATTGCACCTCCGGGATTTTTTCAAACCCTTTCGCGGTATGGAGTTTCCAGGAAATATAGTCACGATCACTCTTCACTAAATCCTCAAACTTAGTCCGATAAGATTCTCCCCCGGAACGAAAATAGATAAACTCTTTGTCGCCGTCCTTGCCGACATACTTTTCAATATCCCAGATCGCGGACAACTTTTTGCCATCATTTGTCGTCCAGGTTCGAATCGTTTCATCCGCCCAAAGTAAGGTCTGGAAAAAAAATGTGAAGAGAATCAGGAGCAAAAATTTTTTCATGGTCATTTCCCTTAGTTCGCGTTAATAAATTCATTTCCTAATATTATCGTAAAAAATCTCTCCCAGTGCAGTCCAAACTCTCTCTTTTTAGAAAAAAACAAAGAAATTTCCATATTCTTGAGCAAAGAACTTTCCTAAATTAAAACTCCCATTTTTCCCGCTGAAAAGGAGTTTTGAAAGCCCCCTTAAATTCCAGAACAAAAATTTTATTTTTCCCTCCTCGCGATGGGAATTTTATTTTCATGAAACTCCCTAAAAAACTGTTTCTCAAAAACGAATTTAGAAAATCTCATCAAAAAAATTGGGGCAAGTATTGACATTCCCCAATCGGTCTGTTAAAATTAAAAAGAGAAAAGGGGAATTATTCAGAGAACTTGCCCAAAACCAATTTCCGGAAAAACGGATAATTTAATTTCTGTCAGCGTTACCAGAAATTTCACGCCTTCCCGAATACGCGCCCCCTAACGTTCCCAAAATTCAAATCTCTCCCGTTTTCTCGCCGGAAGAATTTTTGGGATGTTTCCCAGAGTAAAGACACATCCCGTTCAGGTAATGAACAATAATTAATTTTGCCAACATTCCAAAGGGTCTTTGAATAACCCGCCACGGAAATCCTACCCAATTAAAGAAAGGAAAAAATTCATGCCAAGCATTACCCGCCGTAATTTTATGAAAGCCGGAGCCATGGCAACCGCCGCGGGTCTGGTAGTTCCCCATGTTCACGCCGCCGGCACGGATACGATTAAAATAGCTCTCATCGGCTGTGGAGGCCGTGGCCGAGGAGCCTGTTTCCAGGCCCTTTCCACTGAAGAAGGTCCAGTAAAATTGGCCGCCATCGCGGACGCGTTTCAGGATCAGGCGGAAGGTTTCGCCAAACTCGTTCAGGAAGCAATGCCGGACAAATGCGCGTTCACAAAAGATACGATCTTCTGGGGCATGGATTCGTACAAAAAAGCAATTGACGCTCTGGATCCGGGCGATCTGGTCGTTCTGACCGCTCCCGGCGCGTTTCGCCCCATGCATTTTGAATACGCGGTCAAAAAAGGCGTCCACGTTTTCCTTGAAAAGCCGTTCGGCGTTGACACTCCAACACTTAAACGCTGCCTCGCGGCTTGGGAAGAAGCCAAAAAGAAAAATCTCAAGGTCATCACCGGTTTGAATAATCGAAAATTTTTCCGCACGGAAGAAACGGTAAAGAAAATTCAGGACGGCGCCATTGCGACATTCTTTCGTGCTGGGTTTACCGATTCCAGACGGACACGTGCCGATTCAATCCGCGTGACGAGTGGACTCCGCTTCAGACGCAGCTGCGCAACTACAATTCGTTCACGTGGATCTCCGGTACGCCGTGCGTGGACTGGATGGTGCACAATCTGGACATCTGCTGCTGGGCGAAAGGCGAGCATCCAACGTGGGTTCAGGGAACGGGAGGACGTCAGTCCCGGACGGAAAAAGACGAGCTTCTCGACCACATTTCCTGCGAGTACGTCTTCAATGACGGGGTCCGCATGATGATGCAGACGCGTTTCATGCCGAACACATGGACAGCGTTCCGGGCAATAATTCAAGGCTCAAAAGGCTCCGCGATCCTTGGCGAGGGAATGCGTGAACCGCGTATTTTCAAGGGATACCATACGGACAATTCGGAAGTGGTCTGGCGAGCGGAATCCCCAACAAACGATTCCTACCAGGAAGAACACAATCGGCTGGCGAAAATGATCCGTCAGGATCTGCCGAGTGAAGACGTGGAATTCTGCCTGAAATCCTGCTTCACGGGCATCATGGGCCGAATGGCGATGGAATCTGGTCAGGCTATTGATTGGGATACGGCGTGGAATTCGACGTATGAACTCTGCCCGAACCTTGACGATCTTGCCTTCGATGGTCCAAGCTACATCATGCCGGATGAAAACGGCTGCTACGAAACGTGCAAACCGGGTATCACCAAACGTTTCTAGTATTTTGAAACTTTAAAAATCAAACGTCGGGAACAGAACGTGGACCATCCCTAAACCCGACCCGTTCAGGAGACATCCGACTGTTTTGTGAACGATTAAAACCAGCTTCGCAATCAATCAGAACGGGCGTTCATTCATCGGACGCCCTTTTTAGAGAAGTATTCCTGAAAGATTTGAACAAATCCGGGAATCATGAATCTCTCACATTGAAAAATTTAAAGGAACTTTAAAACCGCTTGCCACTAAGAAAAAGCAGGGTGTTTTGAGATTTCGCAAGATGCCGAAAATTCCGCGTGTCTGAAAATACGCGGAATTTCTGGAAACGTAATCGGAAATCAGAATATCCTTTTTTCTGAAAATTAAGTTTCAACATGTTCCTTAAGCCTGAATCTTCCATAATCCCCAAGGAAAAGAAAGCAGAAAAATGTTCCACTTCTCCATTTTGAAACTTAACACATTAATTCTTGCCGTTTTTTTTACGTTCTTCCTTTCATTTACGGGCGCGATTGGTTTCGGCGCGGAAGAAACGGCCGCGGCAGAGCGCAAAATACTCGATTGTTCCTGGTGCGCTATTGATTATCCCGAAAAGGCAGTTCCCGGCGAAATCTTTTTTGTGAAAGTAACTCCTAAAAAGATTCCGGAAGGTCAAAAAATTGGCGGAGATCTTCATTACGCGAAAGTTGGTCAATATCTTGGTTACGCTTCCTGGGGAGGAGAACCGAAAAAAGCCAAAAGCGGAGAAACATTGACTTTTCGTTATAGGATGCCGGAATTTGAAACGGAAGATAAAGGCGTTCAGCCTATTTATTTTCTTACGGTCAAAGGATGGGAAGAGGCAAAGGAGAAAGCCTTCGGTCCGGTAATTCTGCCTCTGATAAATGATGAAATACGGAAACGATTCAAACCGGATTCCGCTACGCTTAAAAAAAGCTGGATTGCCTTTGGAAAGATTCGCGGTGCCTCAGGCGGCGATCCAGTCTGGAAAAGCGGCGAAAAAATCATTATTCCGGTGGAGTATTACGTAGATCCGGAAGACGACTGGGGAAAGACGGAAATCGTGACGTGGGTTCTTGGCCCCTGGATTGACTGTCCTGACGGCAAATACGCGACGGGAAAAAAACATCTTGGTGGAAATTGCGGTATTCCCAATACTTTGTGCGAAATCGGAAAGCGGGTGAAAACAGAGTGGACACTTACCCTGCCAAAAGCATATGCGGATTCCGGACCTGAAAAAGGAAAAATGGGAGATTCGCTTCTTCTCGTAACCCAATTTCGCGGTCGGGACGGAAAAAATTGGCCTTGGCAGCTCCGAAAGGGTTTACCGGTCTTTGAAAGAAACGGCGGTTTTTTTGATCTGGACACACCGGTTCCGGGAAATCTTTTCACTCTGGATGAACCGGTCATCCTCCAGGTAATTCCGACTGAAACAGGAAAAAATCTTCAGGCAGGTAAAATCCACTGGAAAGTCCGTGATATTTCAGGAAAAAATCTGGCGTCAGGTACTGCTGACTTTCCACCCGCGAACGGTCAAAAACTTGAAATCCCCATTAATCTGAAACAAAGAGGAACTTTTCTCTTTCATGCGGAACTTCCTCAAAAGGAAATCAGGGAAACGACCTTCGCCCGGATTCCGAATATCGAAAAACTGGCAGGAACCCGTTCCACCTGTTTTGGGGGACAAAAGTTTTTTGGAGATGAAGAAGCCGTTCAAGCCGCGCGGCGTCTCGGAATGAGCAGTTGCCGGGTTTGGCTGAACTGGCAGAATCTTGAACCGGGACGAGGCATCTTCAATGAGGAAGCATGGAATGAACTTGAGAAAAACCTCAAAATGCTCAACGAAAACCACATTCGTCCCTGGCTTTTGCTGGATGGAGTTCCGCCTTGGGCCATTCAGAATCCCCAATATTTCACAGGAAAATTCACGGCCCTTCCCGTGGCGGACGAAGACATTGACCGATTTGTCACTCGGGCGGCAAAACGCTTGGGAAGGTGGATTTCCGGATTTGAGTGGCTAAACGAAATCGTTCCCGGAAACGTCTGCGAAGACCCCATTGCGGATTACGTTCGGTTTTGCCAAACGGCAAACGCAGCCTCAAAACGGGTAAATCCCAATTTCCAAAATCAGATTGCCGGCGGCCTGTGGCCTCAAACATTTCGTCAAAATCTGATCTCCGCAGGCATTCTTGAGTTTACGGATATTCTTTCCATCCATTACGGAAACGGCGGATCCGTACGGGGTGCCAAACGTGATCTGGCTTCCAGTGGTGCTGAAAAACGTGTCGCGGTTTGGGACAATGAATCCGCTTACGGTATTTCCACGTGGGGAATGCCGCTTTCCGAAGCGATGAAACAGACCGCGCAAAGTGACTACTTTTTCACCCGATTTCCAGATGAACTCTTGGCTGGCTGCGAAAAAATCGTCCTTTTCGGCGGCGAATCCTCACCAGCTGGGGATTGGAGCCACTTCTGGAGTGACCATTCTCCCCGTCCTTCCGCGGCTGCTCTGGCGGTTCTGATTCACGCCCTGACGGATGCCGTGCCATTGGGAGAATTCTCCATCGGAAAAAATGATTCCCTGAAACTCTTTGAACGCCCCGGCCGACCAATGCTTCTGGTCGTCTCTTCGCTTGAAAAAGGAGGAGAAGTCATCCGCCTTCAGGTCGGAAAAAAGAAAATCACTCAAATCGATCAGCAAGGAAACGAAACGGAACTTAAACCGGATCGAGAAGGAAAAATCTCACTCCGGCTCACTGAAAGTCCATTCCTCATTGAAGGCGGTGATCCGAATGCGCTTAAGGCAAATCTGGCAGTTTCATTTGCCGGAACATCTGCCGTGCGCCCAACTTTTACCGGTGTTTCAGGAAATACGCTGGAAATCCCGTTGCGGATCAAAAATACGCTGAACAAACCCGTGAAAATGAGTATCTTCTGGGATTCAAATGTTCCTGGAAAATCCTCAAATCTAAACCTGAGCAATCTTGATCCTGGAGAAACGCGTTCGTTGGCACTGAAAATCAATGAACTCCGCGCGGGGCTTACGCCGACCCGATTTACCATTCGATTCTCAGATTCGGCACTTCCTGTTTTGAGCAGAAAAATTATCGTAAACGCGGTAAAACCGGATGAGATCGGCAATCTTCTTAAAAATCCGGGATTTGAATTTTCCGAACACGGGAATGATTCTGCCGCAATGTCCTGGAATGGCAGCGGAAAAGAAGGAAAACGCTTGAGATTGGAGGACCCAGATTCATTGGGACATGAAAATTTTGTCTGCAAATTTGAAAAAACGGGCGGAAAGTATTTTCACATCTCACAGAATGTCCCCAAACTCCCAACGACTGGCGGCGAGTACGTTTACGGCTTCTGGATTCGTTCCAATGACCTAACGACCGGATCAAATTTCGGAGGCAAGACAGATTCCGGTGAAAATTGGGATCGTCACTGGCTTCAGGTTTTTCAGGCTCCGAGATCTCAACCCGTCTGGCAGGTCTTTTCAAAACGTCTGGAATTGCCTCCAGGAACCCAAAGCGTCACGGCCGCGCCAGTCTGTCAGGGCGAAGGCTGGGCAATGATCGATAATACTTTTTTAGTCCCGTATGAAGGAACTGAATTTTGCGCTTTCGCGCCTGAAGCCAATAAAATTACGATTAATGGCGACTTAAGCGATTTCGATCGTTCCGCTCCAATTCCTCTGCTGGGACAAAATCAGCTCCGGGTTCTTAACAAAAATTACCGTTGGTCACCTCAAAACTGTTCCGGATGCGCGTACTTCAACTATGACGAGGAGTTTCTTTACGTCGGAATCGAAGTACTCGATAACATTCACTCTGCCCCCCAAACCGGAGCGGAATGCGCGAACCATGATTCCGTACGAATCGCGTTTCATCCTCTGAATCGTCTGCCGGGTGAAGACGACAAAGCATTCTGTTTTGACTTGAGTTCAGCCGCGCCGGGTGGAAGCGGAAAACATACGATTTATCGCCCAAAAGAGCTTTCTGGCGGTCTGAGAAATGGTTCCCTCGCGAAAGATTCTTCCGTTTTTGATATTTCCATTCAGCGAATTGGAAATCGCACTTTCTATGAAGCGGCATTGCCGTGGAGTGAACTGGGAGGTCCTAAAGGAACCATTGGCACGAAGCTCGGACTATCCATGAAACTTACGGACCACGATGGGAAAAAAACCGAAGCCTTCTTACTTTGGGGGGAGGGACTTTCACCTGCCTGGAGTCCTGTTTCATTCGGAATGTTGACCCTGACGAACAAGAAAGAAAAGAAAAAGTAAATTCCACGAAAAAAACGCATTCGGACCCTTCCTCCCAATGCGTTCCTCTTCACGGCTGAAAAGGAGGCTATCTCCTTTTCAGCCTTTTCTTTCCATAAGCAAATTATTTCTGACGCATGACTTTCGGCCAAATTAAATTTGGATTCAATTTCAGTGCTTCATCAAAAAACTTTTCCGCGACCGCCGTGTCCTCACCCGCCAAAGCGTTAAGTCCCTGAAGATAGAAAAGATTAGCACGCCTTTCCTTCGCGGTACCCTCTTCCCCAAATTTCGAGAATTCATCTGACAGACCGGCCTGTTTCAGACGCGCTTGGATCGCGGAAGAGAATTTCTTCGTCATTTATTCCGCTTCGGCGATACGTTCGAGTTTTTTCAGGGAGGCAATCTGGAACCAGGTGAGTTCACTGGCAGCTTCCGACGGAGCGTTCTCTTTGGCGACTTCGAGATTTTCCGGGTAGGTCCCGGCTGCCGCGAAATCCTCCGCCGCCGCGTCGAAATTTCCGGCATCACGCCGTTGGATCCCGCGCAGAATGTGGGCATCCACGAACGTTCCATGAACCGCGCGTCCGCCTTCCCAAACGTGAAAATGCCGTGTGTCGAGGATCTCGATCGCCCGCTCATACTGCCCAGTCTGGGTAAGGAGTTCAACCAGACGAACTGTCGCGTCATCGTGTTTCAGGATCGTCTCAAGATTGGCGTCCAGCCGTGCCAGACGCTTTTCTGCCGATATGAGTTTTTGAGCTTCAAGAATGTCCAGCTCGGTGAATGGCCTCGGATCGGAAACGTTGTGTTTCAGGCTGTTTTCATACGCTGTGATCGCCCGGTCGGTTTCACCGCGCTGAGCGTACGCGAAACCAAGGTTTCGCCAGACGCGGCCAAAAGCGGGGGCAAGTTTCGCGGACTGTTCCCAGGAACGAGTCCCTTCCTCTTTCTGGTTCAAGTAGTACTGGAGGTTTCCGAGCAGGTACCAGGCTTTCGCGTCGCTTGGCTCCTTTTCCAGCGCGCTCTTCAAAATCCCAATTTCCTCCGCGCGGAATGGAAACGCGTAGTCAGCCGAGGCATTCGCAATACGCAGAGCCGCAGCCGCGCGCTCTTCCTCTGTCGGTGCCAGTTCCTGGAGCCAATACGCCGCCAGAATTGAGTCGGAGTAGGGTTTCCCGCACTTTTCGGTCACTTCTTTCAGGACCGTGAACGCTTCCGGCGCGCCAAGTGCCGCGTAGCCGCTCACGACTTCGAGAAGTTCCTGAACCCGAATCATGTCATCTGCCCGAAGTGCTTCTGCGAAAATTTCCTCACAGAGTTCCGTGAAGTATCCGAGATTGAACGCAAGTTCCACTTTCGACGTCGAGCGGATTTTGGAGAATCGTCACCTGAAGGAGCCTTGCCGCCGCATCGTTCTGACCGTTCTTCCGCATCAGATACGCACGAACAGTCTGGGCATTGGGATGATCCACGTTCACGCGAAGCGATTTGTGGATCAGCTCCAGAGCCCGCGCATAGTCTTTCTGTCGGCTGGCAATCTACGCAAAACGAAAAAACGCGGCGGCCTGGTCCCCCATCGTCCAGGACGCTTTCCAGTATTGGTCGACGGCCTCTTGCGTTTTTCCCCGCATTTCGAGAACAAATCCAAGCACGTAATGAGCTTCGCCCTCTTTCACCCGCGTACGTTCTTTTCCAGACGGGCCAGCGCGGTCTTCAAGTGCTTTTCGGCCTCCGCCCACTTGGCTTCGCGAGCCAGACGCAGACCCACTGCCGTATTCGCGCGGGCGTCGCCAGAATCTCGCCGAAGTGCTTCCGAGTAGTACTCCATCGGATCCATGCGCGCGTTATGAAACTGCTCAATACGCTGTCCCGCAAGGAAAAGTTCCTCTACTGTCTCGAAGTCTTCCGGCTTCGGTGTCGCTTTCACGATCTCCGGTTTCACTTCCGGTTCGAGTTCCCGCGGCTGGTAGGCGACAAGAGGATTTCCTTCCGCATCAGTCAAGAGTACGTGAAATTCAGTGTCTTTCGCTTCCGCCGGAACGGTGATCTCCTGCTGGAACGGCTTGCCCGGATCAATGGAGACCGTCTGCGAGAAAATCTCCTCACCGTTCTGAAAAACGAGGGCCTGCGCGTTTGGAAACGCTCCGCTCGCGCAGAAACCGATCTTCACGACATCCGCCGACTTCCGCTCAAAATTGACGGCCGCGTCAACCGTCGCGTTCTTCACGCCGCCGATACCCCGAATTGGATACCAATATTGAACGTGCTCACGCACTTCGCCGGGATGAATCCAACTATAGTCCGGCTGATTATCCGACCACGCACCGACCATCAGCTCCAAATACTGCGGGTACTCCGCATCGCTCCCCGTCAGCGAGCCTTTTTTCTGCTCTTCGGTCCATGGATCCGTCAGCATTTTGTCCCACATATTCGCGCGAGGATGGTTTCCCCAAAGGAAAAATTTCTTTCCAGTCACGACATGATGATTTCCAACGTGGACTGTTCCTGCCTGGCGTCCGTGATCGTAGCCCGCGAGGAAATCGTTCTGAAAGTCCCACGCGAAAACAGAGCGGAACTGGTCGGTATGGTTTTTCCAGAACCGAAAATCAACGCCCGGCTTTCCTTCCGGCCAATCGCAAAATCTCACCTTCGCGTGGTCCGTACCGTGCTGAACGTTCGGCGCGAAAATGACTTCGTAATCCGGATTGCAGTGGACGGAAACATTCGCCCAAAAGAGCATCGACTGAATCAACGGTGAGCGGTTTTCGACGCGCGTACGCGCTTTGACGTAAGAGCGTCCCGGATCGACCGTCAGTTCCACGGACCATTTCATTCGGTGGCGGAGTTCCGTTTCACCGACCCAAACCGACTTCCCGCCGTTTGGGTTCACGATGGTTTTCCAGTCCATTCCCATGAAACTTGAGGAACGGTGATGGTGCGGAATGTTCCACTCCACGCCGCCGGACATCCACGCGCCGGTCATACCGATCAGAATCGCAATCATCCGCAACTATTTTTGGTTTATCCGGCACGCGCGTACCGATCCTGCCGCAAAAACCAGAAAGAGGCACAATGTTAAACGCGAAAATTTCGCCTTAAGGACAGTTTTCACTTTTCATTTTTCGCGCTGAAACACGGAAATTTCGAGCAGCGCGCCAAGTTTTGAGTTCCTCCTTCGCGCCCTCCGCCTCACCCTTCGCGACTTTGCGCGAAAACGTCCCTTTCTTTCGGTTCAGCAGGTAACCGCGTGCCTCTGTGGAATTTCCGTGTTTTCAACGGCAGAGATCGTGATGCGAACGGGTACTCAATTTCCGAATGAACCCCATTTTCAGCCTTTACGCCCGCCGCGTCCAATCACCTATCTTTTCAAATGTCCCAAAGCTCAAATCTCCAAACGGTGTTCTCTGATCAGCCGCCTTCGGAAATACTCGCGCAAATCGTAAAGAAGACTCAAAACAGGCTGTGGATGCCCCAGGTATCCAAAATTCAGAATCTCACGAAGAATCAGCCATGGATGATGAACCGAATCTCTTCGAGCATAAAAATGACGTTTACGGCGTTTCAATAAACGAAGATACTTCTCAAGCCGCTCCGAGAGTCGAGTCGAGTCCAGCGTATTTAACTCGGGAAAACCTGCTTTGAGACGAGCCTGGACAAATTTCTCAAGAGAATCTATCAACATCGGATGCGTACCCTCAAGAGTTTCCGTAAGAGAATTAAAGTATCGCCAGCAAGAAGGGTTTTCTCGAAGATACTCGACGGTGGGCGCTGTCGAATTATTTTGACCATGAAGACGATAGCAAATTAACGGTTCCGGAATAAATTCAATCCGCGAAATCAACGCAAATGTCAGGTAAAACCAAATGTCATGGCACGCCATCGCGGTCGGAATCGGAAGAACCTGCGAAAGAAAACGGCGACGCAGTGCCATCGTGCACCCTGTCCAAAGCACCATCTCAGAATCATCCGGAAAGAAAAAACGCCAGAAATCTCTTAAATGCATTCGTTCGACAAATTCCCGCAGCCGCATTCCCTGATCTATCCCTTGCGCGTCAATGATCACGGCATCCGAAGAAACCAATCCCAATTCCGAATCACATTGAAATGCCTCAAGAATCCGTTCCACTCGGTTGGGAAACCAAAGGTCGTCATGATCTGCCAAAAGAATGATCTCTCCGGAGCAAAGAGAAACAGCCTGCTCAAAATTTTTTGTGTATCCGAGATTTTCAGCGTTTTTCTGAATATTAACAGGAAATGAGACTGATTCTTTCCACTTTTCCAAAATCTCCAGCGTTTCATCTGTTGAACCATCATCACATACGATCACCTCTGACGGTAAAATCGTCTGCCGTTCAATACTCTCAAGCTCTTCCAATAAAAAACTCGCGCTGTTAAATGTGCACAGTGCTACAGAAACCGATTCCGGTTTTTCTTCAGAATTCATTTTACTCTCTTTGGGAATCTGCTCTGCTCCCGCTCAAAATCAGCACTGAACAATGAATTTCCTCAGTATTTCCATCGCTCACTTTGTCTTGGCCTATTTTGTCATGGCCCGCTTCGTCCCGCCCGAAACTGTCTGAGAATAAAATCTCATGAAATCGGAGAAACCAGAGGTCCCCAATAAAGACAAAAAAACCCCTAGCGGTACCGGAAACTCAATCAGGGTCATCTCAAAACCTATCCGACCATATTTCCGATCCGCTTACTGTCAAACAAAATACGTTCGCCAAATCAGTTCGGCGTCACCGTACAGGAAATTCTCTTGCCCTGCTTAGAGGGATTTCCATCAACTTTACCGTACGGAGCCAACAAATCAAGAACCTGCTTCATCATGCGTTCGCCTTCCTGAATATGGGCAAGTTCACGACCGCGAAAAACGATGGAAACAAGAACTTTATCTTTTTTCTCAAGGAACCCCTTTGCCGCGTTCACTTTCACGTTAACATCATTGTCGCCAGTACCTGGACGAAGGCGAATCTCTTTTACCTTCACCGTATGCTGCACCGACTTGCTCTGCTTTTTGGCCATCTGGTACTTAAACTTCCCATAGTCCATAATTCGGCAAACTGGAAACTTCTCATTCGGGGCCACTTCCACAAGATCCAAACCAGCTTCCTGAGCCAGCTCCAGAGCTTTTCGGATGTGCATAATTCCCAACTGTTCACCCGCTTCACTAATGACTCGTACCTCACGGGCACGAATCTGCTCATTGATGCGCTGCTGGTTTTTGGAGTCTGCGGGATTTTTCCGTAAATTCATTCGTTAATTTTCTCCTGTCGTTCCTTAACTGTTCAAGGCTTTTGAATCGTCGAAAAGCACCGTGCCCGACAAAAATTCAATTATCTTAAAGTATTCCCTCTTTTCGGCATTCCGTCAAGCCCGGGGGGACGATTTTTTTCAAAAAAAGATAAAATTTTGCAAAATTTTTTCTCTTTTGAACGTTTACGTTCAGAAAAACAGAGATTTGAAATCATTTTCCCGGCAATTCCGAAAAGTCTTCCGAATTGGTCACCACAAATAATGTCCGTCAATCCCATTGCGGGAAATCATTTTTTACCGTCTCTGAATTCATGACTCGTCAAACTCGTTCCAACTCAACCTGAAGTTCCGGCAATTTTAAAATTGCGACTGAAGGAGCCGCCGTTCGATGAAGCGCTCCGGGATTCAGCAATTTGGTTTCCCCATGAATCATCCAGTGAAATTCATGCGTGTGCCCCGTGCAGATGAGCTGGAAACGTCCTGACTGAACCAGTTCCTCCAGGGTACGCCAATCATGCCCATGAAGAAACGCGATCTGACTTCCCTCCCGCTCAATCGTCCCAAGATAATCCCAGCACGTTTGACCTGCCTCAAGCACTGCCTTGCGAATGGTTCCCGGCATATCCGTATTTCCAAACACAAAATGACACGGAATTTCCGCCAGTATCTTTACGACTTCCGCACTGCCCACGTCTCCGCAATGAATGATTTCACTAACCCCATGAAGCCGAAAAATATCCATTGCCCGTTTAGTGTTTTCAATATTTCCGTGCGTATCGCTCAAAATACCAAGTTTCATACGCGACGTTTCCTATCAATATCTTTTTTCCAAAAATTTTATGAAAAAAGAGAGACAGATCCAAATCTGCCTCTCCTTTTTAACCTAACTGACCACGGAATTAGTTATTGTTATTTCCGCCGCCCATACCTTCATTTCCGTCATAGGAATTACCTTCACCCGTCACATAGTTGAATACGGTAACTTTTCCAATGCTGGAGAATGTTGGAGCAACCGAAATACGAACGTAACGGCGGTCGGCCGAAACGACACCCGTCGCTCCGTAGGTAGCACCAGGCTGAAGAGTCCAAATTACCGGCATATATCCAACCGCATCTGACTGGAAATAAGGTGCCCACTTGGAAGAATCAGAGGAGCCGTAGCTGGCCATCGCGTGCTGGTCGATATTCTGGAAGAGTTTCTGGGAAATCTGCGCTTCCTTCGCTTTGGCGATGGTCGTGTTCATCTTCGCGACTTCCAGTGATTCCGTGCGTCGGCCTTTATCAAGCGCAAACTCGACACAGCAAGCATCGTTTTCAAGCGGAATCGCCATTTTGATCGTTTTGGATTCGCCCGTACCGTAATGAATGGTACCTTCAACAATGACTTTGTTACCGGTTACTTCACCCCAGATACGTTTCGCGAACACACGGTACGTTCCGGCAAATCCCTCTGAACAGACATACGTTTCAACCGCTTTGGAAGAAGCGTCGCGTCCTTCATTTTTAGTGAAACCATCAGCCGTAATGAAACCGCCGCCGGCACTGCGCTGGTTGCGCATGGAGCAGAGAGAACCATTCGGTTCCTCAACGAACAAATCAATGTCCGCGTCGCCAGTCCAGGAAACATTCACGACGCAATCACGCTGAAGCGCCAGTTCCATTTCCTGCTCAAACGCTTTCGCGTCTTCCGCCTTGCCCTCCGCGTCCAGACGAGCCGCGACAGCTTTGGCACTCAAAAGCGCGCTGTCCCAGTCAGGCTTACGGTCTGCGGAGACTTCAAGACGAAGCAGCCCAAGCGATGCCCACTGAATCATTTCCAGATTATCAACGTCAGGACGACGCGCCAGATTCAGGGCAAAAACAAATGGTTCAGGACTTTCCGGGAACAGTTTTCCAAGTTCCTGGTAAATTTTCAGAGCACGATCGTGGAAGTTCAGATTTTCCATGAAAGTACCAATCAGAAGCATCTGATTCGGATCCTCACAGAATTCCAAAGCGGAAAGGTAGGCGCGTTCCACATCTTCCGCGGGACGTTTATCCATGACCATCGCGATCGCGAGAGTCTCGTACATCCAGGGCTGAACCTGGTCATTCAAAATCGCGGCTTCGAGAATCGTGATGATTTCATCAAAACGTCTCTCCTTGCGCAGCTGACGCACGACTTCCCGAACTTTAGCCTGACTGTCCGTCACCACTGCCTCATCCGCGTTTTCAAGTTTTCGGAAATACTTGTTCCACTTGGCGGGAGAAGCTTTCTTCACGGACTTTTTCATTGAGTTAGCGTTTCCGGCCTGCCGCACTTCTTCTTTGGCATTAAAGAAAGCACCGCCAGTGGCTTTATTGATGGCAGCCGCGCGTTTGAGGGCTTCACCGGAATTCATGAAGCCGCCCATACCGCCGCCCATGCCCATGCCGCCCATACCCATACCGCCGCCGCCCATGCCCATGCCGGCACCGCCCATCATGCCGCCAAAGCCGCCGCTCATACCGCCGGAACCGTTATTTCCGAGCATACCGCCGCCCATACCACCGTTCATCGGAGGCATATTCTGAATCGGAATGACGATGTCTGCCACCGGATAAACGCGAGTGGACTGGCTTTCTTCCGCTCTCGTAGCCGTCGTGATTTTGAGAACTTCATCTTCAATAACGAACATCATGTCATTACTGGTGAGCATCAGACGAAGCGCCGCGCCCAAAGAAATTCCGTTCACGTCGAGGGTAATGGGAAGTTCGGGGTCAAGACCTTCTTCTTCCAATGCCGCGGTATCAAGCTGAATACCAATCTGATGCTGGTCCTTGAGTTTATCGATGACCATCGGCAGCGGCGTCTCAACTTCACTAATCTGGGTCGGTTTGGCAAGAGCTTCGTTGAGCTGCTTTTCAGCCTGACTGCTCTGCGCAAGGTCCATCGAAGAATATTTCTCGACACGACGGTCTGTCATGCGTTTCCAGACCTCGGAATCAGGATAAACGACCGGCGGATCATCTGGGAACGGAACGCTTCCAAGTTCTGACTGGTAAAGCGCGTCGACAAAACCTTTCTGACGCTGAACAACCAGTTGACGGTTGCGTTCAATGTACCCGCGATGGCGAGCCGTAATGGTTCCAGCGATTGCCGCAACATTTTCCGGATCCTTCTCAAGGACCGCGGCGGCAGCGGATTCTTCGGCTTCACGATATTTGCCTTCGTCCATAAGCGAATCGAAACGGCGCATCATCTGCATCATATTCTGCTGTTCCGTTTTCGCGTTATCCAAAGCGATCTGACGTTCGCGCATTTCAGTCAGCCGAGTACGTTCCTCCGCTTTCTTGATACTGCGAGCTTCTTCGCGGGATTTGGCTTCACGGATGGAAGACTGAATCTGGCGGGTCAGCGTATCCTGAACCTCGGACGGGAGGCCGAGAGCACTAATTTTCGCGAGTTCCGCGGACAGAATGTCAATAGCTTCCATTGGATTTTCAGCCATTGCTTCACGCGCTTTGTTAATGGCTTCCTGAACGATCACGCGCTCACGCTGGGTGTTGACATCTTCCGCCATGAGTTCAGCCTGGAGTTCATTGCCGCCAGGATTCATGAATTCAGTAATATCGCCAGCCTGACGGGCACGAAGCTCACCAATCAGCTCCACCATTTCCTGAACTTCAGGATTATTCGGAGCTTTGGCCGCGGCTTCTTTTACGAGTGCTTCAGCCTGGTCCAGCTCAAACGTTTTACCGTCCAAAAGACCTTTTGCCATGGCAATCATGGAATCCGTATGCTGCTCAACATTCTGAACGACGTTCATCACGTCGGACCATTTTTCAAGCGGAAGCCAGCCGTTATTCTTTTCCACTTTCCCAACCATGTCCCTAATGAAAGAACCTGCAGCGGCTTCAGGTCGGAAATTGAAGGAAAGTGAGGAACCGTTTTCAAGAGAGAATTTAAGCGTACTGGCACCAACGCCTTTGTCAGCCTTTCCAATGACTATCGTTTCACGATCTGAACGAAGCGGCGGGATCTGAATTGGATAAAGCGCGGTGAAGGAATGGGAGGCTTCTCCAGCGGTCCACGCGACTTTACGGCGAATCATACCCGGCAAATCACCAAAATTGGGGTCTTCGTTCGCGACGACCATACCGCCCGTTTTAGCGGCAAGAGTCTTCAAAAGGACGACATCAACATTCGGTCCAACGGCGACAGAATCAACACTGACACGATTTTTCGCGAGTGAATCAGCCAGCGCGGCAAATTCGTTCGGGAGCATGAGATTGGCTCGGCTGCTTCCCTGACCGATGAAAACGATAACCTTCGCGGCATCAGAAGCGGCATCAAAAGATTCCACGGCAGCCTGAAGGGCTTTAGCGATGTCCATGGAGCCAAGAGGAGTACGGGCCTGAAGTTTCGTAATGGCGTTCTCGACATCACTGGACGCGGCTCCCGCAAAACCATTCGTCATGGGAATCGCGTTCAAGTCACAGGCCAGTATCTTTACGCGGTCCTCGGCTCCAAGGGAACCGGTGACAAGCTGAAGAGCGGTCATCTGATCATCTCTGAACGCGCCGTTCATGGAAGCCGAAGTATCACAAAGAATGACGACATCCACTTTGGCTTCCAATTCTTCGGGAACTGGAGGAATCGACAAAACGAAATAATCAGCATCATCTGCCGAATTGACCTGCATCATGGGATTCATGACCGGTGCGTCCGACTGCGCATAAATGATCTGTTCCTGAGTGGCCGCAGGCGCGGGGACATCCGCCGCAGGAACAGCTCCCAGCGGTACCGCCGTCACAGGACTTTCCGGGCTGGATACGATGGATTGAGCATCCGCAAGGCTCCACGCACTCACCAGCAGGGTGCCGAGAACCATTGGTAATATCTGTTTTGTCATAGTTTACTCTCCAGAGAAAGCAACAGTAGTTCATTATGGATTCCGAATTTTTCCACACGGAAAATACGGGCTGTTTCCAAAATTTCTTTATTTCTTTTTGTTTTTGTGTTTTCTGTTTCTCAAAAGCAGGACATTGCCCTCGTTACCGGAGATTCATTTTCGCTCCTGCCTCCGAAAAACAGAGAGATTCCAGTAATTTCACTGGAAAAAAGTGTCTAAAATCTCTCTTTTCGACAAAATCGACTATTTGCCCGCCGAATCTGACAAAATTTCTTTTTTCTGCTATAATCGGCATGAGCGGTAAAATCGGACGTTAAATCATCCCGTTTCAGCGTTAAAATTCCGAAAAGCAGCGAAATTTACCATTTTTTCAGGAAAAATTTTTCTCGAATCAGACTCTTCATTCAAGGAAAATCTTCCGAAAGTTCCTTTATTTTTCAGCAAGCGGACAGGTCGCCAATGTCGTGTACGAGGAACCGGAACGCGCCATGTGGCTGGCGAAAACAGTAACGGAGCGAATAAAAGATTTTCCCAAATCGATATTCTGATACTGCGTCAGGAGCTGACTCAAATCAACCAGTCCCGGCGTGGCCCGGCGCAGTCTTCCCAAGGTAATATGCGGTGAAAAAGGGCGCAGTTCACGCGGAAAACCAGCCTCCTGCATCGCCCTATCAACCCGCCGGGCAAGTTCAATGATCTCTTCTTTTCCTTCCTTGACTCCAACCCAAATCGTGCGTGGTTTTTCGATGGAAGGAAAAGCTCCTGCCCCGCAAAGCCCCAGCGTAAACGCTGGAAAATCCTGAACCGCGCGCTGAACTCGGAGACAAATGTCATTAACTTCCTCATTCAGGATTTCGTCCAAAAATTTAAGCGTCACATGGTATTTGTGCGGCGGCTCCCATTTGATGTCCGTCTGGGGGAGCATCAGTTTTTTTGCAAAATTTCCGGTCTGGAGCCGCGGTTTCTCCGCAATCTCTACCCCAATGAAAGTACGAATTTTAAAATCCATTTTTTTCCTTTGAATTTTGATTTTCAGGACTTGAAAATATCCAATTTTCTGCCGACATATTCCATTCGCGCGAATGGCACTGCTCTTTATTCTCTTCCAGCAACTTGCTTCAGGAACTATTTTTTAACGACAATCCGAACGACATTTTCCCAACGGATTACGAGCGTAACGGAATTTTTATTTTCATCCAAGGCTTCAAAAAAACCAATTGGGCTGAGGGATTTGTCTTCGTAAAACTCAAGCGGAATAAACGTTTTTCCATCTGCCGTCTGAATCTCAATCTTCCCGCTTTGGTGGCTCTTCATTGCCGTTCCGATCAATTTGGACTTTGTTCCCTTGGGAGGAGGCGCGTACGGGATATTAAGTTCCGACGCAGAGTTCACGAGATTCTCCGGTTCACTATTCCATAAAGTCCAAAAGAATTTGGCCATTGGATCCATTTTCAGTGCTTCCGGAATGGTATGGCGCGCTTCTTCAATCCCCAAATCAATCGCCCCTGAAGGACTAACCGCGAGATTGGGATAGAGAAACGCTTTGTTTCCAGAATCTTTCGCGATGGATATCGACGGCGGAACAGGCTTTTTCAAAGTCTTCACCGCCGCGTTTTTCGTAATACTTTCCGCAAACAGATCCCCTGAGCCAGCCTTCTTTTTATCTGAATCAAAAGAGAAAATATCCGGCTCCGCGTCATACGTGTCCAAGTCAAAAGGATCTGCCTCTTCCGTGTTTTCCATTATCGGAATAATGAACTTCTCCCCACATTCCGGACATTTTCCCTTCTTACCCGCCATTTTGGCTGAGGCAGACAGTTCATGCCCGTTAGGACAAAGAAACTGAAGTAAAGCTTCCTCGTGTTCCCGCTCCTGTTCGGCTTCCAATTCCTCTTCTTTTTCAAGCGGATTTAAGGAGCAGTCTCTTTCAGCCGCTTTTGCGAAATTTCTTTGCTCTATTTTTTTATCTCCCATTTTTTTCAGGCTTTTTTGCTCCGTTTCCTTTAAATTTTCTTTTTTCAACGCTTCAAATTCATTCTCCACATTCACGGGACGGCTCAAATTTTCCGCTGCCGCCATCCGCGTTTTACGGGAAACCTCACTCCAGTTCAAATGCCGCAGCTTAATTTCAGCTTCTTTCAGCTCTTTTTTCAATTCCTCTGAAATATCGTCCCCAAGAATTTGACGAACTTCTTCCAGCCTGGGAAGTTCAAATTTCGCGCAACACTTTGGGCATTGAGCCACTCTCCCGCACATTTCCAAAATAAATTTGACAGGATGGTCATTGGGGCACACCGTTTCGAAATGTGTCATCTGTTAAAATCCGTTAAAATTTCTGTTTTTTCAAAAAATTTCGCAAAAAATTCGAAAGGGGTTACTAGGAAAAATTTTCATTTCCGACTATATTTAAAAGATATTCCTTAGTGTCTCATTTTTTTGGTTTCGCGTCAACGGGGTAGGGAGGGATTCCCGAGCAAAAAAGTGGAAAAAAGTTTGGAAATTTAGGAATTTTACGAAAATTTGCGTTTTTCGGGCAATGTTCCTTCAATTTTCAGGACAAAGAATTACTCTTTTCGCATGGGAAATTCAACTTTCCCGATTCAAAGCTCTCGGAACTTCAGTTTCCCGTTACGCACAGTCCTTTCATTTTCCAGGATTTCAAGATGGCAATTATCGTTACCTGTCCCGGGTGCCACAAAAGTTTCAGTGTTCGAGATGAATTCGGAGGCCGTAAGGGACCGTGTCCAAAATGCAAAACGGTGATCACGATTCCCATGCCCGACAAAACAGTGACCGTTCACGGCGGTGATGCTTTTGCGGATGGCGGAAAAAACGCGGCCGGCAAACTGGTACTTAAACCAATCAAACGCCGGGAAAATATTTTCAAGCCCAAAACGGCAGCACTGATTGCCTTTAGCGCGCTGCTGCTTTTTCTTTTGACGTGGCTGCTTGGAGGAGTTTTTCGTTCCAGCGGAATCATTGCGTTCGCGGGCCTGATTCTCGTCACTCCTCCGCTGGTTTACGCGCCATGGTTCTTCCTGCGCGATACGGAAGCAATCGAAGATCTCAACCGGCAGGAACTCTTTCTCCGTACTGGAATCTGTTCCGCGGTTTATCTTGCGTTCTGGTTCTCTTTCGTCTTCTTCGCGCCATCGCTCGTGGACGCGTTTGGTTCAATGTTTTCCTATTTGACCTGGCCAATCGCGGGAATCCCTCTTTTAATCGTTGGCGGGCTGCTCGCTTCCTTCATTTTCGATTTAGAGTATTTTGACGGAATCATTCACTCCATGTTTTACGTAATGCTGACGGGTCTTCTTTTCTGGACAGCCGGTCTTTCGCTCACGCCGGAGGATTCCAGTCAGGGAACATTCGCCACGGCAGAAGAAATCGCGGCTCAGGCAGATCCAACCTCAGCCATTCCAGCGGCAGATGATCAGAATGAAAAAGGACAAAAAAAGAAAAAGAGCAAAAAGAATAAAAAAGAAAAACCTGCCCCGCCTCCGCCCCCTATGAAAGACGGAAAACCAATT
Organism: Thermoguttaceae bacterium; assembly: GCA_017408405.1. GTDB lineage: Bacteria > Planctomycetota > Planctomycetia > Pirellulales > Thermoguttaceae > RGIG3701. The sequence goes on along the minus strand of JAFQUP010000172.1, from coordinate 7,596 downwards.
GACCCAAGAATGAAATAGTCCCATAAAAATCCCAAACATTCCAAAACCGCAAGACTCCGGAATGTTTGGGAAATACGCTGTTTTCACGAATAGCCAGCGGGTTTCTCGAAAATTTCGCCATGATTCCATTCTCGCGTTTCGGTTTCGCTGATTCATCGCTACGGCAGTTTTTCCTCAAAAAATTCAGCCTTGACTCCTTCCGGCAGAAGAGAAATACCATCCTTTCCGAGAACCTCAAGAGCCGTCGCCCAATAATCCGCTTCAGCCGCGCATGACGCGGTAACGGTCACTGTCCACTGCCGCGGTACTGGGCAACCCGTTTTAGGATTCAGAATCTGGCTGAATTTCTCACCATTGATCAGAAAAAACCGTGCGTAGTGCCCACTCGTGCATACTCCGCCGTCTGAAAGGTAAATTGTCCGAAAAGCTTTACTTTCTTTTGAGTCTGAACTCCCTGAATCATTCGGTTTATCAATTTTTATCGGCAGAGAACAATGAAATGTCGCAAGATCTCCTCCAACTTCCACGAAAGCTGAAAGTACGGCTTCATCTTCCGCCAAAATCTCCAGAGCGGCATCAATCGCCATCCCCTTCGCCAAACCGCCGGTAACGACAGAAACACCGTCCACACGCTTGACAATCTGAAAATCCCCGCTCTCATCCGTCTCCTTCAGCAGTTCAAGATTTTCCCATGAAGACTCTGCGCGGATCAATTCCAACTCCTCCCGATCAGGAAGACGCCCTTCCTTTTCACATTTTTTCCAATGGAACCAAAGGGGACCGCAAGTCACGTCAAAAGCCCCGTCTGTTTTCTGGAAAGCGTCCTTGGCCATTTTTAAAAATTTGACCGTAAAGGATGAAAGAACGAGCCTTTCTCCCGCTCTTGCCCGATTCAGGCGACTGATTTCAGAAGATTCAATCCAAGTACTGGTAAGCATTTCACATTCGCGAAGTTTGGCCTCTGCTTTGGCCAAAAGCTGGTTTCCTTTTTGAAGATCACAATTTCTGACCGTAACGCAAAGAGAGCAGGAAGTCCCCATGATGCCCACCGGGCACGTCACGAGAGTCGTGGTCTTTTCATCGGAAGAAACGTACTGCCACGAAAAGCAAAGCGCAATCACCAAAATCACGAAAAGGACTTGGTGAAAACGCTGTTTCCAGGTAAAAAACATTTTTTGAGGCGTAAGAGACAATCCGTGAATTCCTTTCAAAAAATAAAATAAAACTAAATTAGTTTGAGCTAATCTAAAAATAAATTTCCCAAACATTTTCTCCTGCTTTCAGAGGAAGATTCCAGTACCCTGCCTCGGAAGCATTCTCAGACAGAGGCGTTTTTTCTCCATTTCTGAACGCGGAATGGGGAACGGCCTCGGAATAAATCTCGATTACCGAGTCATTTTCAGCCGAGAATTTTAAAGTCAAAAGTTTTTGCTCCGGATCGTATTCAGCCAGTGAGAAATCCAGGTTTTCAAAACGAGTGATAGCTAACCGCTGATGATTCCTCCATTGAACACAGGCAATTTGAAAAGGATGGCGCATTCCCGGCCAATCTTCCGCTTTTTGATTCTTCGGAAAGGCAAAGACTTCCTCCGCGTATTCATTCGTTAATTTCAAGTCATCAAAATAGAGTCCCAATGCCGCGAGATAATCGTAATACGGATCTGCCGGAAATTCTTTGACAGCAGAAAAAGCAATGTTCCTCAAATACTTTTGAAGAGTATTCCACGCGTATTTTCGGTAAAGATGATACTGCGAACCGGGAATACCCTGCGAAAAATCAAAAAGGTCATTTGCCGCGCGAAAATTTCCTGATTTTGTCGGAAAAGTCATGATTTTCGCCCCTTCCTCGCTAAATCCTGTCACCAAGTATTTTTTCCCCTGAAGCTCTGGTTGAATCCTCTCAAGCCATTCATTGAAGAAAAGCCTGGCAACTGTCGGAATCGATTTTTTTGCTGCCCTTGAAATCGCTTCCGCGTATTCTTCTTCATCACCCGCAATCTTTGCCAAACGAGCGTGAACGAGCATTCCGGAATACTCGCCATTGAGCATATCCAGCCACGCCCCCACGCCATACTCACGGCAGGAACCGGCATGAAAACAGTAGTCGTCCATGAACCATTGATGACGAATGACATACCGAAAAAAATTCCAGTTAGCTTGAACTAATTCCTTCTCGCCTCTAGTGTCCGCGATGAGCTGGATCGGCCATTCAGCCATAACGGACGCTTCATTCGTGTCTCCGTAGATGACACTTGATCCAAATTCTTCTTCGTATTGCTCAGGATTCGGATAAAAACTGTTGAACATTACCGGATAGCAAAGTCCGGAAAAGGGTTCACTTCGATGCCGCGTAAAGGCTTTTGGCTGGCAAAGCTCAAGCGGTTCGAGCGTCCGAATCGAGGTTCGACGTTCCAGTTTTTCCCTTGCCTCCGCGTTTAGCAGAAGATTCCCTTGCCAGGCGGTTCCCATTCCAAAATTCCATGTGAAGTTTGAAATGTTCTCCTTCGGGCATTTTTTTCCCATTGGAAACTCCAAGGAAAGATATTCCAGCGGAACGTGTCCCCCGCATGTCCATTTCACTCCATCAAGAAAAAGTTTATTCTGAAGGGCGTTCAAACGCTCGTCTTTAATTCGGACAAAAAGCAGGTCTCGATTGGAAGGGAAAGGAAGAGTCCATTCAATTTCATCCCCGGGCTTACCCAGCATAGGGCCAAACGGAGTAAAAACGTCAACATTCCGCAAGACCTCACCGGTTTCAACCATTGGAAAGTCCAGATTTCCATTTTTTCCCATCTCAAGCATGAAGGCGGTCAGCGGCGGAAGACAAAGAAATGGTTCCGCCTCGGTCTGCCAATCATCCACGATTCGGATAAAATCAGCTTCCATTCGCAAATGAACTCTCCCGTTTTCCGGATCGAGCGCGAAGTATTCCGTTCTTTCTGCTGGAAAGCAAAGGGCCTGATTCACCCCCCATTCAATTTTTTCGATTGCTGTTCGCGGAAGTTCCGTCCCCCAATTGGAAAAATTCTGTTTCATGATCCCCCACGGCCAACCCGCAATAAGTGAGGGAGAATCAACCTCCGAAAAATCCTGGAATTTCCCGGTTTCCGTTTTTCCAAGAGTAAATTCCAGCCCTTCAAGTATCTCAAAATGAACTCGAGACTCAATTTTCAGAGGCTGCCGCGGAAAAACTACCAGAAGGGGCTTTGAATCATGTTCACGATAAAGAAAGAGCCATGGCGCGTCCCATTCTCCATCACGGGCAAGATCAAAAATTGTCTCCGAATTTCGGGAATTTTTAAACGAAACTATTTTCACGCCGTCTTTAGTTTTCCAGGCCGCGAAATCCGCGATATTTTCCTGTGCCAGAAAAACCTTCTCTTCCCCTTCAAAGTCCCACATTTCAAATGGGGTAAGCAGTGAAAGAGTCATTGACAGCGCCCCGCCAGAAATTGGATTTCCATCCTCGTCACGTTCCTCCGGCAGCTTCAAACGCCATGTTTTTCGAACATCCGAGCAGCTCGCCCTTAATTCGGCCGCCATCGTTTTTCCTGACGCATTCTCTGCCAGAGCAACTGAATTTTTTCGACAAAGATCAAATCGGTAACTTTGATCGCCATTCGTAACCGTCAGGTCTGAAGAAACAGAATCCACCAATCCGAAATCACTCGCCAGCCAGCCAAAGCGTCCAAAACCGTTTGTCGTCTGCCTCCAAAGCAAACCGTCTTTCTGGAAAGTTTTACGCTGCGGAACGCACCGCTCAAAAGTCCAAAGAGTTTCCAGAGGATCTTTGATTTTTCCAAGATGCGCGCAAAGAATAAGTGCCAGTTTATCGTAAAAAACTCGACTGGAAACGATTGTCTGGCCAGAAGTGCCCGCGACGTGGATAACATTTCCTTTTTGCGCGAGATAGGGGATTGAACTCTCGCTGAATTTTAAAAGACATTTGGCATTCGGAGTTAATTCCGCGTCAAAGTAACGCCCAATGGCGCAATCCTGAAAAGAAATTTTTTGATAAATTGCCCCCGCTCCATTTTCCAGGACCAGCTTTTCTCGCGACACGAATTTTCCCTGAGCTATCCTTGAAAGTTTTAATGGAGAAAGTTCCTCAAGACATGAATCAGGAATCGCGCCATAAATCAAAAGAGGTTTTCCGTCTTGAACCAGTTTCGCCATTCGTTCGGCAAAAGGAGAAGAAGTTACTCGCTGACTAACCAAAACATCCGCATCTTCCGGAGTTTCAGCCAACGTAAATAAAGGGCAATTTTCGAGAAGCAGCTTTCGATAATTGAAATCCCCGGCATAATCGGGAATTACCGCGGCATGGTTCCCGTCACGCGCAATGGAATCCGCGAAATCATTATTATCGAAATCAAAAAAAACAGAAATCCCGGATGCGTGAAGAGTGGGTAAAATTCCTTCATCTTTCGGTATTTCTTCATATTGCGAATTCATTCCCGGCGAATTTTTCCCTGTCGGATTTAAAGCTGTTTCTTTTTTCTTTTCCCGGCAGATAATAATCGGAAATTTTTTTTGGCTGGTAACATTTTCAGAATTGACAAAACGAATTTTATCGATTTCCAGAGCAAGTTCTTTATTGAGCGGTTCCCGTTCACTGTTGAAGGAAAATTCCAGTCTCGTAATGAGGTGACGTCCGTCTCCAAGCTGGAAATCGGTATCGAGTCCTAAAACATATCGATGATAATCGCTTCCATCAGCCTCGATTCTCGGCCCAACGGCTACCCGATTTCTGTCTCCTTCCCTAACCCAGAGAATGGGATAAAAAAAAGCTCCGCCATTTGTCGGATTGCCCTTCACACGAAATACCAATTTTTGCTGAGCCATGGATTCATACTCGAATTTGGCGTAAACCGACTCCGAACCGAAATCAGCGGCAGAAGTCATGGCAAAGTGAAGAGAGTTTGGTCCATTCTGTTTCACCCGCATTCCAGTTCCGCTTCTCGGTGAATCCGGCTGAAAATTAAATTCCGCGAATTCAATCAAATCGACTGTTTTCTCAGCGGCGTCAATCGATTCGGGAAAACAGAAAAACGGAAAAACAGAGAGAATGATTCCCAAAACTAAAACGACCAGGAATGATTTTCGATTCATGAAGAACCTTTCTGATATTTGAGATTTTACTTCCTCAAAACGACCGATTCGTGGAAATTTCCAAAATTTCGAGCGGAGAAACGCCCGGTCCCGCTTGATTTCCAAAAGATTTAGGGTAAAATCAGAAAGAGGGTTTTGAGTATCTCTCCAATTTTTATTTTATCAAAAAAAAACTTTTTGGCAAGAACGGAAAGAAAAAATATGGAAAAAAAACCGCTTGTTGGAATCATCATGGGAAGCGACAGCGATTTCCCAAAAATCAAAAACGCGTTAACCGTACTAAAAGATTTCGGCATCCCCTTTGAAGTTCACGTGATGAGTGCTCACCGCACACCAAATCTGGTCGAAAACTTTGTCGGCAATGCCCGTAAAAACGGTCTGCGAGTCATCATCGCGGCTGCCGGCGGAGCGGCTCATCTCGCTGGAGTCGCGGCATCTCACACGACGCTTCCAGTCATTGGCATTCCGGTCGCTACGGAAATGATGGGAGGTCTGGATTCGATACTTTCAACGCTTCAGATGCCGGGAGACATTCCGGTCGCTACGGTGGGAACCGGAAGCGGCGGCGCGAAAAATGCCGGACTACTGGCAGTAGAAATCCTGGCTGTCTCAGATGACGCGCTGGCTGAAAAACTTGCAGAATTCAGAAAAAGTCTTGTCGAGAAGATCCTCAAAAAAGACGCGGCTCTTCAGGAACAAATCTGAGTTTGAAAAATATGCCGGGCCTCTCTTCGCGCGAATTTCGCCTGAATCCCGGCCTTTTTACGTTTTTCCCGTTCTCAATCAGGAGTTTTCATGAGTTGGTTCGGTATTGAAGGTCACGACGAAATCGTTCGGCGTTTCCAGCGTGCTATTGCGCAGGGAAGAATCGCCTCCACATTTCTTTTTCTTGGACCAGCCGGAATCGGTAAACGAATGCTGGCAGAACGGCTGGCGATGACTTTCCAGTGCGAAAAAAACGATCCGCGGCTCATGGAACCGTGCGGAAAATGTTTTTCCTGCCGTCAGGCACTGGCTCACGAACATCCGGATATTATCTTCGTTTCAAAACCTGAGGACAAGGCATTCATTCCCATTGATTTTTTTATTGGTCCCAAAGAAGCCCGGCGTCAGATGGGACTATGCACCGAACTGGCGAAAAAACCTGTCTATCAAAAACGAAAGATTGCCATTATTGATGATGCGGACTTCCTCAATATTGAGGGAGCGAACTCCATGCTGAAAACGCTTGAGGAACCGCCCAGAAACTCAATCATCATTCTCATCGGAACAAGTGCCGCCAGGCAATTGCCAACAATTCGTTCCCGGTGTCAGATCGTGCGTTTTTCCCCGCTGAAAACGGAGCTTGTGGAGCAAATCCTGAGGCAAAAACGGGAAGATGAACTCCGCATGGCGGCTGAAATCTCGGCGATGCTTACTGAAAAGAAAAAAGGGAAAATCTCCGGCACCCAAAAACTTTCCGCCGCCAGTATTCTGCCGGAGGAACTCATCCCCAAAATTGCCGCGAATTCCGGCGGAAGCATTCAGGAAGCCTTGGCTCTGTCCAATGAAAGTTTCTGGATTTTCAGAACCGAATTTCTCAAAAAACTTTCTCAGGGCATTTACGAACGCCAAACGATTTACGCCAGTCTTGAGGAACAAATCAATTCTGCCGGAAAAGTCCCCGCTCTTCGCCGGGCCAGACTGCGTGTGATTCTGGAAACCGCCGCCGATTTCTTCCGCAGGCTGGCTTTTCATCTTTCGAAAGCGGTTCCGGCAGACGAAAACTTCGCGGAGGAATGGCTCCCCATTTTGGAAGACGCCAAAACCACATGGCCTTTTAACGCGGAGGGTGCCGCCGATATGGCACTGCGAACAGCGGATTACCTTGAACTGGTTCAGCGAAACGTTTACCAGCCATTAATCCTGGATTCCTGGCTGGACGAACTGATTCGCGTTTTTGGAGGAGAATCAGCCCCGTTTCAGATCGCGCCTTGGGCACTAAATCCCAATCCATGATTTTCGTAAACTGTTCGCCATAAGTAATTCATTCAATTATCTCCGCAAAACTGAAACCATTACTCCGGATTCATTTGACCAAATTTTGTTTCTTTGAATGAAATATCGAAATTTTGACCGTTTGAATCCCCTTTTTAAATTTTTTCCTTAAATTACCAAAAAATTCCTTGCCCCCCCCTTGCGAAAAAATTTTTTTCGGCTATATTTAACCTCATCATTAGGAGTCGTAGCGCAATTGGTTAGCGCGTCGGCCTGTCACGCCGAAGGTTGCGGGTTCAAGTCCCGTCGACTTCGTTCAGATTTCTCCTCGGATTCGGAGGGGGAGAATTCTTTCAAAGTTTTTTCCGAATGTTGGAGTCGTAGCGCAATTGGTTAGCGCGTCGGCCTGTCACGCCGAAGGTTGCGGGTTCAAGTCCCGTCGACTTCGTTCAGATTTCTCCTCGGATTCGGAGGGGGAGAATTCTTTCAAAGTTTTTTCCGAATGTT
>JAFQUP010000171.1 GCA_017408405.1 Thermoguttaceae bacterium | reverse complement strand
CGCGGATGAGATCGGCGGTCCATACCAGGACATGGGCCCGATGTTCACTTGCCGCGAGATCGGGATCGAAAACTGTATCGATCCGCAGGTCATCGTCGAGGACGACGGCTCGGTCTTCATGGTGATGGGGTCTTTTCGCGGGCTTTACCTGATCGAGCTGACTTCCGACGGTCTGGCCTGCCGAAACGGGACCGCGTATCAGAAGGCGCACAAAACGCTCATCGCCGGCTATCCTGGACCGTGGGACGGCGCGACGTATGAAGGGAGCTGGATCCTGAAAAAAGACGGTTTCTACTACTATTTCGGCAGTGTCGGCACGTGCTGTCAGGGGCGTGAGTCGACGTATCATGTCCGCGTCGCGCGCTCCAAAGACATTCGGGGGCCCTACTGCGGCAAAGACGGTATTCCGCTCACAGAAGCAGGAAACGGCAAAACCTGCGGAGAGCTGGTCGTTCATGCCGGCGGCTCTCCGACGAAGCAGGTTTTCGGTCCCGGACACAATTCGATCCTCCGCGACGATGCGGGCGAATACTGGCTCTGCTACCATGCGTACACGGAGCTGGACGCCTGCCGGACTCGCCATTTTTTCCTTGACCGCCTTCTCTGGGACGAGGACGGGTTTCCGTACGTGAAAGACCGCCTTCCCTCTTTCCAGGAAACGCTTCCCGGCCCGAACCTTAAAAATCCGATCCCGGAACGTTTCTGAAATCCGTTTTTGAGCGCGAATTCCCCGAGTGAAAGAGATTCCGCCCGACAGAAATAAGAGACACCTCGTTTTCAAGTCCCTCCCCAAACTCCGCTTTCCGGAGAGAAAAAATTAAAAAAAGAGAAAAAAAGTTAAAAAAGCAGCCCCCCCTTCTTTTCAATGCTCAAAATTGAACTATAATATATGGGTTTTCATTATTTTAAATTTCCGAAGCCCCATTGGAGTGAATAAAAATGCAGTCAACCCTTTCCCGTCGAATTGCCGCGCTTGAACCGTCCGCCACACTTACGATGGCCGCGAAAGCGAAAGAATTGAAAGCATCCGGCCGAAAAGTCATCAGCCTGAGCCTCGGCGAACCAGATTTCAATACGCCCCAGCATATCTGCGATGCCGCCGTCAAAGCGATGCAGGAAGGAAAAACGCGCTACACTGTCGCATCGGGGATCCCGGAACTGAAACAGGCGGTCTGCAAATTCTATCAGGCTCGTCATGGTCTCGAATACAAACCGGAAAACATCACGGTCTCCAACGGCGCGAAGCACTGCCTGCACAATGTCTTCACCGTCCTGATCGATGAAGGGGAAGAGGTCATCATTCCCGCTCCGTACTGGGTCAGCTACGCCGAACTGGTCAAACTGGCCGGCGGTGTTCCGGTCATCGTCGAGACCCGGCAGGAAGATGATTTCAAACTCACTCCGGAAGCCTTCCGCGCAGCCTGCACGCCGAAGACGAAAGCACTCCTTCTGTGCAGTCCCTCCAACCCGACCGGCAGTATGTACTCCGGCGAGGAACTCGGTGCGCTGGCGGACGTCGCCATTGAAAAAGACCTTTGGGTCATTGCGGATGAAATTTACGAAAATCTCGTCTACAGCGGGCATAAATTCGTCAGTTTCCCGACCGTTCGTCCGGAACTGATGGACCGTACGATCATCATTAACGGAGTCTCGAAGACCTATGCTATGACTGGATGGCGCATCGGCTGGACGTTCGCTCCGGCTGCGGTCGCGAAGAAAATGGCGAGCCTCCAGAGTCAGGAAACCTCGAACCCGTGCAGTATTTCTCAGTACGCGGCCATGGCAGCTCTGGAATCCTCGCAGGAGTGCGTGGAGCAGATGCGCGCCGAATTTGAAAAACGCCGCGATTATGTCGCGAGCCGGATCGCCGCGATCGACGGACTTTCCTGCGGCAATATGTACGGCGCGTTTTACGCGTTCGTAAACATTCAGCCCCATCTCGGACGCGAATACGGCGGAAAAATGATCGAAACGGATACGGACTGGTGTCTGGAACTTCTCGAAAAGAAGGGCGTCGCCACGGTCATGGGTTCCGCGTTCGGCGCGCCGGGTTACGCGCGTCTCTCATTCGCCAACAGCATGGAAGAGCTGAAAGACGCCTTCGACCTGATTGAAGAATTTTTGAAATAAAGCAGGAGTTTTTATGAAGCGCCGTGCCATTTTGCTTATCGTTTATTTTGGTACCCTGACACTTTTGGGGGCGCTTCTTCTTATTCCGTTCATTTCAGCCGGAACGTGGTACCGGAATATTTTTCTGTTCCTTTTGGCAAGCATTCCGGTCTGTTTCTGGCTGAAACGGGATCTGACAGTATCGGCAGAACTCTCCCGCGGCCCTGGAGATTTTCTTTGGGGAACAGGATACTGGGGCAGCGGCAAGCTGGAAGATTCCCCACTCCAGACGATGGATCCGCGCCTTTGTTCCTATCTTATTCAGTGGTTTGGGATTTTCCTTTCCTCAGCAGCACTGCATTTTTTGCTTCCGGTATCGTCGGCAACCGCCCAAAATGGTCTGGCAGTCCTTTACGGTCTTTGCTTTTACTGTTTCCTGATGCCGTTTTACGGCATATTTTACCGCGCGTGTTTCGCTCAATTTCAACCAGAATCAATCTCGGCATCATGTTCCCCCAAGAAAGGGGCTGCGGGCAAAAGCTCCATTTTTCGGCGCATCCCCGGACGCACCTGGGAGAGTCTGATTCTTTGGAGCGGTCTCCTTACTTCATTCTGGGCAGTTATGCCTGACTGCGCCGACAAACCGTTTAGCCTGCGGGTTTCCGTTCTTTTTGTCCCAATTTTCTTCATTTTAACTCTGATCAGTCTCAAAATGAAGGACGACTAATCAGGAAAACGGTTTTTCCGTCTCTTCTTAAACACGGCATTTCACGACAATTTTTCTTGTTTTGACGGGTTCATTGTCAAAGATTTGGCTGGCGTGAACGTCTTCCGGCGCGAAAACGCAGAATTCCCCGGCTTTAACGAGTATTTTCTGTGAAGATTCCTCTTTTGCCGACCAAAACGGCATGACTTCCTTCGGAAAGAAAACGACATCTTTTTCCTCATCGTACCCATCATCAAGAACGGGCAAATCCGGAGAACAAGGTACCCATCCCATTAGTTCCTCACCGAAAATAACGAGCTGAATATCCACGTACTTTCTGTGTGCCTCAAGAATCACCTCCTCACCCGGCTTCGTTTGGTATTCCGCGACAGAAACAAAAATACGCTCACCTTCAATAGCGGTTTTTCCAAGCGGCAGCCTTGAATAGTCATTTTCTTTGAGCCATTTGAACGCTCTGATGACCGTATCCGGATATTTGACAATTTCTTTCGTTTGCGGCGTCACCTCTGAAAGTTTCGCGTAAAACATTCTTCCTCCTTTAAAGGTAAGCAATGACAACAGACTCTGAATCTCTGTTTGAGATTCAGAAACATCCTAAAAATCGATATTAATTCCGTCTCTTATCCAATATAGACAAAATTTCCTCAAAAAGCAAGCAGAAGAGGCATATTTTTCTTTTGAAACCTTGCATTTTTAAAAATTTCATGTAAAATAAAATCGGAAATTTTGTTTTAAAAGGCTCCTTCCAACGGAAGAAGCCCGTTTTACTCATTGCGAATAGAGATATCATGCGATCAGAATACGATATTATCGTCATTGGTTCCGGACTTGGCGGAATGACCGCCGCAAATATTTTGGCCCGCGCGGGACACAGCGTTCTGCTGTGCGAGCATCATTTTCAGCTTGGCGGGCTGGCTACCTGGTTCCGCCGCAAGGATGGAATCATTTTCGACATTTCACTTCACGGTTTTCCAGTCGGAATGATTAAAAGCTGCCGCCGTTACTGGAATAAAGAGATCGCGGACTCAATCGTTCAGCTTCCCTCTATTCGTTTCGACAATCCGATGTTTTCGCTTGAAACGACTTTCAACCGGGAAGACTTTACCCGTCTCCTGATTGAGAAATTCGGCATCGAAGCGGAGACTGTCAATGCCTTTTTTGACAAAGCGCGCAGCATGACGTTCGTGGACGACCAGCAGATGACGACCCGTGAACTGTTTGAGGAATTTTTCCCCGGGCGCGAGGATGTCGTCCGTCTGCTCATGGAACCAATTACTTACGCGAATGGCTCCACCCTTGACGAACCGGCAATTACTTACGGCATCGTCTTTTCCAACTTCATGTCCAAAGGTGTCTTCACCTTCACCGGCGGCACAGACCGTCTGGTAGAAATGATGACGGCGGAAATGAAGAAAAACGGAGTGGAAATTGCCTCGCGAACACGTGTTGACAAAATCGTTATCGAAGACGGAAACGTCGCGGGAATTGAAGCCGGCGGAAAATTTATCCGTGCCAAAGCAGTTGTTTCCAACTCAAACCTGAAGAGCACTATCTTTAATATGACGGGTAAGGAACACTTCAAATCCGAATTCATTGAAAAGGCGGAAAAAGTCCGCCTGAATAATTCAAGCTGCCAGGTCTACATGTCGCTCAAACCGGGTGAAACGGTCGACGAAAATACCTGCGGCGACCTTCTTTTTACCTCCGTCGCGCCGAAATTTGATACTAAAATGCTTCTCAGCCGCGACATTACCAGCCGTACCTATTCTTTTTACTATCCAAAAACCCGACCCGGCGTGAGCGATCGATACGCCATCGTCGCCAGCACCAACGCCAACTACGACGACTGGGCTGGACTTTCGGACGAAGAATACGAAACCAGCAAAAATGATTTGATTGAAGATACCCTCAATGCCGTGGAAAAATACGTCCCGGGCATTCGGGAAAAAATTGACTGGGTTGAGGCTGCCACGCCTAAAACCTTCGAGAGATACACGCTCCACCAGATGGGCGCCAGTTTCGGCACCAAATTTGAAGGCCTGGAAATCTCCCGCGCTCTTCCCGAACAGATTCCGGGACTCTACCATACGGGAAGCGTAGGCATCATCATGTCCGGCTGGCTTGGAGCAGTAAATTACGGAGTCATTGTCGCGAATGAAGTTGATGCCTTCGTCCGAAGCAGCGAAGAATAAACCTTTATTCAAGCCTTTCCTGCCTGTTTTAGGAGAAAATCCATGAATCGACGAGATTTCAACCGACTGTTGAGTCTCTCCGGCGCGGTCGCGCTGGGGAGCGGCAATACGTTTTCGTTTTTATCGCCCACTCAGGCCGCGAATGAAGAAAACGCGCTGGAAAAAAACGACATTATTCCCGAAAACTGGAAATTGGGTATCTCCATTTCCGGTTTGACGGAATATACTCAACAGGAAATCGACTCCATCCGTGAAGCGGGTTTCGTCTGCATTGAAGTTTCCTGCGGAAGACTGAAGGAAGACGATTTCACGCAAAACGCGATGAAAAAGCTCAAAAAACAGTGCGAACGTGCCGGTCTTGAAGTCTGGAGTGTTCATGTTCCATTCAGCGGGCGGGAAAATGTCGCTCATCTTAACGAAGAAGCACGCCTTCGGATGCTCAACATCGTGACGAATTACTTGAAATGGGGAAATGAACTCATGGATGCGCGTACGTTCGTGATTCATCCCAGCGCGGAACCGATCGTGGACAAAGACCGTCCGAATGCCTTCGCGCAAAGCGTAAAATCACTCAAAGTCCTTCACGAAAAAGCCAAAAGCATGAATTCTGTCCTGTGCATGGAAAATATTCCGCGAACCTGTCTGGCCAATACCAGCCGGGAAACGATGGAGCTTCTGGCTCAGATCGCGCCGGATATGAAAATGTGCTACGATTCCAATCACCTGCTTCAGGAAACGCCGGAACATTTCGTTGACGGCATCGAAAAAGGCAGAATCTTCACTACGCATATTTCAGATTACGATTGGATCGACGAACGCCACTGGCTCCCGTTTGAGGGAAAAACAGACTGGAAACTTGTCATCGACGCACTCGTCCGGCATGGATTCACCGGTCCATTCCTTTACGAATGTCGAAGATATCGGGACGGAAGAACCGCCTCTTACGGTGAAATGGCCGCAATCTGGCAGCGAATCCTGAAAGAATATCGTGAATGGCAACAGAAAAACGTCTGAAAAATCCCTCCACGCCCGGATCGGATAATTTCCAGCTTAAACTCTCTCAGCAGCGGATATTTTAACAGAGATTCCGCCGCTGCTGCCGTTCTCTTTTTTCTAAATAAAGAAAAACGGGCATAACGAACTCTTCGCCTGATTCCGAGTTCACGAAAAATTTTCTCTTTGGGAGTTTGATCATTCAATCGTGGAGAATTTCCCGCAAAATCTTTCGGTAAATCACGGCTTTTTCTTCAATTTTCATGGGAAAAGCGCGAGAGGAAGAAGGAAGGCGAAAAAGAGTTACGAGCCGTTCCGCCAATTCAAATCGAATACGTCCACCAACAGGCGGTGGAGTGAGACCTTCCGCGGATGAATCCAGCAAAATACGCGCGGCTTTTTCACCGGTCGTGATCAGGGTATGGCATTCCGGAAGATCGCGGCGTAACGCGTCTTCCAAATCAAGTGATTTAACGACCTTCAGGAAGGCATCCGAAGCGTTTCCTTTTTGGCGGATAACTTCAATCGCCGAATCAAAAATCGCGATCTTTTTTTCAAGAAGAAAAGTTTCGATTCGCGATTTGTCAAAGACGGCTTTTCCATCCCCAATCCGCGGCGAAAGAAAGTAGTTTTTATCCTCGAAAAAAACGAGTCCCATTATCCTCCAAAAATCATTTTGGAGATTAGGGTAAAAAAATTCCATGCTCCAACGATTTCGCGGCGGTGGAAAACTGCCGAGAAAGAGTACCCGCGCATTTTTTGGAAAAAATGGCTTAAGTGGATGACATTCGATTTTTTCGTCAGTATTTTTTTTCATTAGAGCTGACTATTGCGGAAATCAAAAATATGGTGAATGGAGAGAATGCCAAGCAAATGTTCATTCTCAACGACGGCTAATGTCGTGATTTTGTTGATGTCCATCAGTTCCAAAGCGTCACTGACCATAACATCAGGCCCGATTCGTTTGAAGTTTTTAGTCATGAAATCTTTTGCTTTAACGAGGCGAATATCATCGAAATTCTGAATTGCGCGTCGAATGTCTCCGTCCGTGATGATTCCTGCCGGCTGTTCATTTTCATCAAAAACGATTGTCATGCCCAAACGTTTTGAACTGACTTCATAAACGACTTCGCGAAAATCGGAATCAAGGAACACTCTTGGAATATTCGTTTCCATTCGGTGTCGGACACGGGTAAGAAGCCGTTTTCCCAATGCGCCTCCCGGATGGTAAAGAACAAAATTTTCTGCCTGAAAGTTCCGCTTTTCCATTAGACAGAGTGTCAGGGCGTCTCCCATAACCAACGCGGCGGTGGTAGAGGTCGTTGGGGCAAGCCCTATCTTTCCCGCTTCCGCTGTCACGCCGGTATCAAGAACCAGATCCGCTTTCCGCGCTAATTCAGATTGAGGATTTCCAGTCATGGCGATGATCGTGCATTCGAGAATTTTAAGTGGCTCAAGAATAGCGAGGATTTCGCTGGAAGTCCCGCTATTCGAGAGAATGATCACGATGTCGTTCCGGCAAACCATCCCCAAATCTCCGTGGACCGCTTCTGCCGCGTTGAGAAAAATAGCATGAGTACCGGTTGAAGCGAGGGAAGCAGCCAATTTTCTTCCGATAATTCCCGTTTTTCCAATACCGGTAATGACGACTTTATTTGAAGAATGAAAAATCAATTCTACCGCCTCATCCATTTCGTCTCCGATTCGTGACGCGACTTTCTCAAGTTCTCCAATCTCCTGCGCGAAAATTTTTCGACTCCGTTCAGACCATTTCATTTTGTTTTTTCTGTTGAAAAGTGGAGGGGCACTTTGCCGGTGCCCGTGATTTTTTTGAGAATCCCTTTAATTTATTCTTTTCCTCGGACGGTTTCTCTATTCGTTTTCGACACGCTGAATCTCGAAATCAAGGAAAGAAATCAGTCTGCCGAGTTCCACTGAAAAACGCGAATCCGCCTGAATTGCCCGTTTAAAGTATTTTTGGGCCTGTTTTCCCTGCTCCAAACTCCCTAACGCGTTTGAGTAAAGCATGAAACCGCATACCATCTGGAGTTCCGCGTCTCCCGGATTTTGATTGGCTGAATCCAGGAGGCTGGCCAGATCACCATTTTTTTGAAGTTTTTGACTGCCGTACATTCGGTCCAAAGCAAATGGACTCGCAGGCCATACCTGGGATAGTTTCAGACTTTTTTGGATATTTTCCGCGGCCAAAGCATACTGAAGCCGGGAAACCTGAATTACGGCCAAACGAAAATAAGGATCCGGCATTTCCGGAAATAATGTCATTGCTCGAACATAGTTCTCTTCCGCGTGAAAATCTTTCCCTTTTTGAAAGTAAGTATCTCCCGCGTAAATAAGATCCCAAGCGGCTTCAACATCTGACACGGCTAACGTTTCCTGAATCTGCGGAAGGATTTTCCGCTTCTCTTCATTCGGCTCAAAAATAATGGGGTTCTCCGCTTCCACTTCGATTCGTTCCGTACCGGGACGGACACAGTTAATCGGATAGTAGTGGTAACGCGTCAGGGACAAATCATAGCCCGCGGCAAACCCTGTTCCCGCATCGCACGCTTCTGTCCATGATTCATGGAACGGAACATACTGTTGAAGCCAGCCATAGTACCGAAACGCGTCCCAAAAATAGTAACGGTTAATGGGATCCGCCAATTCTTCCAGCGATATTCCATCGCTGCCGCCCTCCGCTTCTTCCGCTTCTTCATAGTATCGAAAACCATCGCCAGCCGGCAGTGGAGAGTAAACGAAAATTTCCTCCTGAATGTACGGCGGCGGAAAGAAAAATAAAGGACCAGCTCCAATTTCCGGATGATACCACGGTCTGGGATGGTACGGATAGTAACCTGAATGAAAATCAGGATGATGCGGCGGATGAGGAGGAGCGTGACGGGAATCGGAATGCGGAGACATTTCTGGATGAAAATTTCCATGCCCGTGCTCTCCGCGTTCTGGTTTCCTTCCGGGACGTTCTGATGGTTTACTTCCCTGCTTTTTTTTCGGATGATTCGGGGTAATTTCCGGTCTTTTCTCTGGACGCACGGACGAATTTTTGGGAGGAGTACCCGCTGAATTAGTTGGTCTCTGAATCTGCGAAGGTTTCGGACCATTGGGAACCGTTGGGCGCGGCTTCAAACCTGAATTCATCTGAGGACCTGAAGGTCTTCTCGGAGGAGCGGCAGGTTTGATTTTTTTTGGACCGGTCGACCGATCAATATTTTGACGCGGCGCAGGCTTTTTTTCTTCTGAGGAGGCCGCCTGAACTGAAAACCGTTCTCCCGCATTAATCCCAAGCAGGGCGATGACAAACAGAATGGCGTAAAGCCTAAAAAAATGAGCTTTCATCCGGAGTTCCTCCAAATTGAAAAATGAGCGTTTGGAAAAGACCTTCTTTTCCCTTTCGTTCAGTTTAACATAATTTGTCAAAAAAATCAACCCATAAAATTCTTTTAATTTAAAAATACGCTTGACAGTCCCCAAAAAGTTTGCTATTTTAAGAAGTGATATTGATTTTTAATCCGGCCTTTCCAAAATTACTTTACGAAAAAGCGCGAACGTTTGAAATTTTACGCGAAACATCCTCTGGCGATGCTGAAATTCGTGGGATTTCAGGCAATCTGCTCAAGACTGGAACGTACTTTTTGAAAAAAAGATTGATCGAAAATTCCTGATTCCAGAAGCGCTTTCGTCACGAAATTCTGTGAAATACGCGCGGTATTAAGCAGGAATGCCCGCGAAATTTCACAATTCAGCTGGTTAATTTTGAAGTATTGATCGCGAATTGCCGGATAACGTATTTTCAGCCTTCCTTTCTGGTAGAGACCATGAAGAAAAAAATTTTTCTCCTTTTGAGCTTTGGGAGTTTTCTCCTCCTTTTGGTTTGCGTTTATTTCAGCATATCAATCGCTGATTGGAAACAGGTTGGAAAATCCGTATCCCTTAAAGACTTTCCCCCTGAAAAAAACGAACTCTCACGTGATTTCTCGGATTACTCAAAAAAAACTGAAGGCAGTCCGATTCCTGAAATTTCTCCGGACCGCTCTACTGTCATCGTTTCCCAATCGGATTTTTCCGCCAATAAACTTTCTTCCAACATTTCTTTCGAGAACGGAGATTTGGCAACTATGTCTGTTTCATCGGCAGTCCCGGAGAATCCGGTTAACGTGGATTCCGGAATTGAATTGGCAGCGCGGTACATTATCCAGAATACGGACGTCAATGGCAGGCTTGCCTATCAGCGGCATTTGAATCCCGCAGTTCTTTCTGATCCCACGAAATATAATATCCTCCGCCACGCGGGAACTATCTATGCCGCCTGGCTTTACGAACAGGAATATCCGCGTAATGAAGAAATTCGTGATGTCAGAATTCGGCTTTCCGAGTATATGCTGAAAAATTACCTTCGGGAGATTGAAAACGGAATGTTTACCATTGCCTCCGATCCGACGGAAGAATCCCTTCCTGAACCCCAGGCAAAACTGGGCGCGTGCGGATTGGCACTGATCGGAATGTCAAACCTCCTTCCGGAAAAAAAGGTTCAGCTTGAAATCCTGCGCGGTTTGGGTGATTTCATTCTCTTTATGCAGAAAGAAGATGGAAGTTTTCACTCAAAGTACATTTACTCAACCAAATCCTTTGACCCGAAATTTCTTTCGCTCTACTACCCCGGGGAGGCTGCGCTAGGACTTCTCTCCCTTTTTGAGGTTGATCCGCAGGAAAAGTGGCTGAATGGAGCCAAAAAAGCTCTTCTCTATCTCGCGGATTCCAGAAAGGACCAGAAACTCGTCCGTGAGTACGACCACTGGGCGATGCTCGCCACCGAAAAGCTATGGGCTGTTCCTGAAAATTCACTAACGCCGATCGAACGCCAAAAACTGCTTTATCACGCGCGTCAAATGGCGGATCTGGCCCTCATGACACAGATTTACGCTCCGGGAAGGCCTGAAGATGGTTCCATGGGAGGGAACATCAGCCCGTGCAGTAATGGCACAAAACTTGAGGGGCTAATTGCCATTCATAACGTGATGAATGATTATCCGCAGTACCAAAAAAAAATCCGTTTAGCAATGGATCGGCTGGCGGCCTTTCTCCTGCGCGCACAGATTCGGGAACCCTATCTGCGCGGCGGTTTTCCAGGTTCCGCGGCATGGCGTTTACCTGGAGGCCCCGCGAAAAGCTATGTCGTGAGAATCGATAATGTTCAGCATATTCTTTCCGCGTGGATTAACTATCGGAAAATCAAAAGAAATTTGAATGATGAAGCCGCGGAAATTCAGGTCCTGAATAAGGAGAATGAAATGGGAAGAAAACCATGAGAAATTATCGTTTACCTTAGAAAACATTTTTCAGTTTTTTGCCAGAATCCTGAATGCGTAAATTTCAGACACGTCTTCTGGTTTTCTGAATGAAAAAAACAGGTGTTTCACGAAATCGTTCATTCACTCCTGCTTACGCCGTTTTTTTATTTTTTGGAGGTATTTTATGGAACGCAGGCTATTTTCACTTATTTTTGCTTTTTCGTTTCTCCTTTTTTCCGGCTCCGTGTTTGCGGATGAAATTGGACAACATTTTGTTCATGGCCTGGCCAGCTATTCCCAGGAAATAACGCTTGAATTCGCGTCTCCGGAAGAAGCCGCGGCGGCGGAACTGACGAAACTTGAAATGCCGATTGGGAAAAAACTCGCCGTCAGTTCACGTTGGGATGATTCCAGCAGAGAACATCTGCTCATGTCGCGAACACTGGCGGAAAACGGCTGGAAAGGAACTTTTTTCCTGAACAAATGCGATGAAAGCTATGCTCAAGACATCGTTTCGCGATTAGTCAAAGACGGCCATTCCATTGGCATTCACACGACACGTCACCCACATCTGGAACAGGTTGAGCCAAACAGAATGTTTGAGGAAATTCTTGGAAACCGCGTCATGCTGGAATCCGTAAATGACCTGTGCGCTTCAACATTCACTTTTCCATTCGGTTTGGGACGCGATACGGAAGATTCTCTTACTACGGCTCACGAACAGGGAATCGCTCTGGTGCGGGCAGGTCTGCTTGGAGGACCTGAAAGCATCAATATGGCAGAAAGACTTGGCTTGAAACCGGAACAGTTCGTTTCTCCATATCGTTTTGTCGCGAATGACAGTGACCCGCAGCTTGAAACATTTGAAAAGGGATGGAAAACAGGAGAAAACCTCATCGCGGAGGGAAAATCAACCATCGGACCCTACATCGCGCTGGGTACGCATTCCTGGCAGCGGCGAGTTCATCAGGACGGCTTCGAAAGATTGGGAAATATCCTCGCGACAAAATCAAATCTCTCTGAAATTTGGTACTGCGATTCCAACGAATATACCGCGTATCGCCTAAATTTCCTTTTCGCCGAGATTAAAAAGAAATCGGTTAATGGAAACCGCGCGGTTTTCGTCATTTCTCGCATCGAACCTCAAGAAACCGCTGCCGTCGTTGACTTGGGAGTGAAAGTTTCACCCCTCCCTCAAAAAGCGCTTTTTTCGCACGGAAAAATTTTGAGCGTAAATGATTCTGGCGAATTCATGATTCCAAACGAAGCCTCTCAAACGCTTCCGGTTCATATTGACCGTATTGACAATCCGGAAAATGGACCAGCGGATGCCGAAACTCTCATCAGCACAGAATTTCCGGGGTTAAAAATCGGCTCACAGATTGATCTGGAAAAAAATGTTCTGAATATCGTCATCACGAATGAGACCGGGAAAACGATTACGAAAGTCAAGGGACACATCCGTCTCCCACTAAAATGGAAAGGAGAAACGCCACTCTGGTTCGTTGAAAAAATCGAAAATAAATCAACACTGAAAATGAACGTTTCTCTTGGTGAAATTGAATCTTCAAACCGTTTCCGCAAAGGAGAACTCTTCATCGATAATCAGTGCGATTTTCTTGTGGATGGAGAAGTCGGACGTATTCACAGTACGGTGACAATCAGGGAAACTGCCGAAAATTAATTGGTGAAAACCTCCTTTTAAAAATCCGCTCCAATTCTGAAGCGTGACAAAAAAACCGGAAGATCTGTTCTTTCGGTTTTGCTTTTAAAAAAGGAAAACTATTTGGGATGCTTCAAATTTTTCGCAGAAACATTTCAAAAAGTCCGAATATTCCAAAAGAAACGTCGAAAAGGGGAAAAAGTCAGATTTTTTTTAGGAAAATCGTTTTTTTTCCGCGAAAACTTGTTGACCTGAGGGCGTTTTGCCATTACACTATATTAAGTGAAAAATTTAAAATCGGGTAACTATTTTTGATAATAAATTATCGAAAGTTCACATCATAAAAAGGACAAATTCAGATGGCTCGAAGTAATGCAGTCTGGGGAATAGACGTTGGGAACTGTTCGTTCAAAGCAATGCGCTGCTGCGTGGAGGATTCAGATCCTTCGACGCTGATCGTAGATGCGGTGGACTACATTGAGTACCCGCAAATTCTGACTCAGCCGGGAGTCGATGCGGAGGAATCTATTCGCGAGGCGATGAAACTCTTCCTTTCACGCAATAAAATCAAAGGGGACAAGATTGCCGTTTCGGTGGGTGGCCAAAACGGATTGGTGCGTTTTCTGAAACTGCCGCCGATTGAACCGAAAAAAATTCCGGACATCGTGAAATATGAAGCGAAGCAGCAGATCGCGTTTTTGAATGAAGTCATCTGGAAATGGCAGCGTCTTGGACAGCAGGGGGCAGACTCCGCTTTTCCGCTTGAAGTCGAAATCGGTCTGTTCGCGGTAAAACGGGAACAGGTCTTCAAAACCATTGACCAGTGCGAATCTCTTGATATTCCAGTTGACTGCATTCAGCTGACGCCGTTGGCACTCTATAATTACCTGATGCACGACGAAATGGGAGATTTACCAAGTATCGACGATTACGATCCGGAAACTCCCCCGCCGTATGTCGTAGCCATCTCCATGGGAACGGACGCCACTGACCTCATTCTTACCAACGGATTCCGGGCATGGCAGCGTAACCTGCCTATCGGCGGAAACCATTTCACCAAAGCATTAATGAAGGAATTGAAACTGACCTTCGCAAAAGCAGACCACCTTAAGCGCAATCTGGCCTCCAGTCAGGACAAAGTCGCTGTCTTGCGCGCGATGCAGCCTGTTTTCAATCAGTTTCAGAATGAAATTCAGCGTTCTCTCGGTTTCTTTTCCAGCCTTGACCCAAATGCCGAATACAAACAGGTTATCGCGCTCGGAAACGGCATGAAACTGACTGGTTTAACCAAGTATCTCTCCCAGAATCTCGGTATCGATGTCATTCAGGGCAATTCCTTCACCGGACTGGATACCTCAAATCTCGCGGACAGTTCGCTCATTAGCGAAAATATGTCCACTTTCGGTACCTGTTACGGACTCTGCCTCCAGGCATTAAAGAAAGGGGCCGTAAACACGAATTTCCTGCCGGGTGAAATTAAAATGGCCCGCATCATCAACGCGAAAAAACCGTGGATGCTCGCTGCCGCGACTCTGCTGATGCTTGGCTCAACCATTAACTTTGGGGCACAGGTCAATGTTCAGGATTCTGTCGCTGAAAAGAATTGGAGCCGTTACGAATCGGAAGCGGAAAGCCTCACCAGCAAAGCAAAGAGTTTCACTGATGAAGTTGCCGCGGAAGAGCAAAATTTTCAGGTCCTGGATAAAATGGGAAATGATTTTCTCCAGAACTTCAAAAACCGCACAAACTGGATCGAACTGCTCTACGGAATTAATGCCTGTCTGCCGAGTGTTCCAAAACCGGAACAGGCGGTTTTGACCGCAGAAGAAGTCATGGCGCGCCCAGAACTTCACGTCGTCAATATCGAGGCCCAGCCGCTTTCGGATTACGAGTCGGAAGAATGGATGAAAATGGCTTTAAGTATTTCTGAAGGGAGTATCCTTTCACCAAAACTCGCCAAACTTTACCGTGCCGCCAAAAAAGCTGAGGCAAGCGGTGACGAAAGCGGCGATGAGGAAGAAGGCGGCGTGGACGCGGTCGTGGCTAAAGCGCTTGCTCCGGAACCCATTCCTGGTTTGACGGATTTGACCGCGGAAGACGAAGAGGGTGAAGAGGCTGCCACGGAAGAAGAATCTGAAGAAGAAGACGAAGAAGGTGCCGCTCCGAAGAAACCCGCGCGATGGCTCGTTTCAGTTTATGGTTATCACTGGCATAATGGAGACCAGAGCAAGGTTAAATACGGAGAATTTGTTCGGGATAATTTCGTCAAAAAAATCTCTGGCGAGGTGGAATGCCGTTTCAAACTTCCGCTTTTGAAATCTACTCAGGCTATTGAGCCGGAGGCTGTCCCGGAAGAATTGACGATGAAAGATTTGGGAGTACGTTATCCGCTTCTCGTAAACAAGGGATTTGAGTTAATGTACGGCGACGGCGGATGGAACGACCGCCGGAGAAATATCCTGATTCGGGATGAACATAATCTTATGCCGGACCAGGCTATGACGGGAATGAATATGGCGAGAAATGACGCCGGAATGAATCCCGCGAACGCCGATTCAACCGATCCCAATGCCGAACCGGTCGAGTTGCGAACCGGAACTCGATACGATTTTGTTGTCCATTTCCTCTGGGAACCAAAATCTTCTGTTGAACGTGCCGAAACCCGTGTCGCGATTCTCAAGGCTGAAGAAGAACGTAAAAAAGCCGAAGAGGAAGCGGACGAAATGTCGGCTGATGATGAAGATGAAAACGAAGTCGAAAATGATGAAGAGGAAGAGGCAGCTGATGATCCCCAGGAAAACGAAGCTGCTGAAGATGATGGAGACGAGGAAAGTGCCGACGAATGATTCGGCACCGACTGCCTGAAAACGAAAATATTTCCAAAACTTTTCACAGAATGGGATTAATCCATGAATAAATTCAATATCGTTTTGAAATATATCAAAAAATACATTTTTTGGGTCATTTCTCTCGTCTGTCTTTTGGTGACGATGATCGTTGGAAATATCGTGACCGGAAGCAAAGAAGCCTATTTCCAAACCAGAGAATCGGCTATTGAGGGAAGATTCTCGGAAATGCAGCGTCTTGCCGGACAGGATACCCCGAACGACATCGTCGTAACCCAAAAAAAAGAAGATGTTCAGAATCTGAAAGAGAATATCCTCGACGCGTGGATGAAGCTCTACACGCCGCAGCATGATCTGTTTGTCAATCGATGGCCGGAGTTTAGAAGCGAAAAGGATCCGGATGCGTTTGACCAGAATGCGCAAATATTCCAGGACAGTCTGAAAGAAGCGTGGGACAATCAAACTCTCTATGATCAGCAGAATCCCCTCTCTACGGATGTCGCCAACGCGTATCGCGATTACGTAATGCGCTCCCAGGCCAGAGACTTCATGAAAAGATACGGCATTAAAGTCCCAAAACTTTCAGTTGAAGGAGGAGCCGCAGCCGGAAATATGGGCGCGATGAACGTCGCGGTCTCTGATGCCCTTAAAGCCGCGGGAAGTGGTGAAAGCGAACTGCCCACAGACGGAAAAATGACGTGGGACGAAACAAATCGTCAGCAAATGCTGAAACGTTTCAGTATTCTCGCCAGGAATACCGGAGCCGCGAGATCAAATTCGACCCGAAAAATTTTCATGGTTCAGGAAGATATTTGGGCGTATGACATTATCCTTGATGCCATTGCTAAAATGAACGCCAATTGCGAAGGCGACCACGACGCTGTCGTTAAACGCATTCGGGCAATTGACATCGCGGACGATGCGTCAACGCTTAATACGGCCTCCGCTGATGGCGGTCGCGTTTCTCGCCGCGAAAATTTGGGAACTGCTTCAGACAAGGATTTGGTTGAGTTCGTGAATGCCTCCAATCGTGTGGTTGATGTCGCTGAACCAAAGCTTTCCGGAGACGAAGAACTCGACATGGCCTCCATGGATACCGCGGCAATGGAAGAGGAGGAGGAAGAAGCCTCACCGGATGAAGAATTCGATATCCTGTTTGATAATCGATACTGCGACAAGTACGGTAATTTCATGCCGGCCGCGAAATTCCGCGAGTTCCTGGCAGGAAAACCGGAATACAAAATGATGCCAATTCATGTTCAGGTGATTATCAATCAGGAACAAATTCCCCAGTTGATGCTCAACTGCATGAATGCGGCCATGCCGATTTACATTCATCAAATTAGCGTAAAAGTTCAGGATTTGGATAGTATTCCCCATACGTTGGCGATTGTTCCAGAAGAAAAAACGACCTCTGAGGACGGCGGGTTAGCCGATGCTTCGGCTCCCAAAAGAAGCCGATACGGAAATGAGGCCGGTGGAACCGCGGTTCCTGCCGGGGGAATGGAAACGATGAACGTTAATGCGCTTAATGGTGAAAAAACAGAACAAAAACCTGAAGATGTCGAATTTGAGTTCTGGGGAATGATCTGCATTTTCAACAGACCGGACGCTTCCAAATTTAATGACGCGCTTAACGGCGGAGAAGGCGGAGACAGTGAAGAATCTGAAGATGAAGAATCTGAAGATGAAGAATCCGAAGATGAAGAATCCGAAGACGCTGAATCTGAAGACGCTGAATCCGAAGACGCTGAATCTGAAGACGCTGAATCCGAAGACGCTGAATCTGAGGACGCTGAATCCGAAGACGCTGAATCTGAGGACGCTGAATCCGAAGACGCTGAATCCGAAGACGCTGAATCCGAAGACGCTGAACCTGAGGATGCGGATGAAAATGAAGAACCGGCAGAAGAATCCGCAGATGTTGAAGAAACTGAATAAAAATCTGCTAAAAGTTTAAATAAGAAATCCAAAGAATTTTTAATCTGAATGTCGAAGACCTGAAATTTATGTCAACTTCGGCTTCAGAAACCTGAATAATCGGACAGATGGTCCTTGGGGTAAGAATAAACGGATTGAAATTCTCGAAAACTTCCGGAAACAATGGAAGAAGGGGGTTCGGGAAATAAAGTCCGGGTAAAAATAAAAAGATTGAAATCAAAACAGGAATAAACGATGAAAGGCAAATTGGACGCAGATAAACTGAAAGAACTTTGCCTCAATAATTTTGAGAAAGTTATTTTTGGGATCCTGGTTCTTTTCTTCCTGTCGATGGTGCTTTCGGCAATGAAAATTGAGCCGTATTCCAAGAAACCGGAACAGCTCAGTAACGAGTTAAACCGGGCACGAACGAAAATGGAAGAAGTTCAGCAGCCGGAACCTGTGACGCGAAGCTACGAAAGTCTGGTCATTGGTATTCAGGAAGAATTGCCCAGTACGGAATACGTGACGGCAGTTTCCTGGAATCCGATTCTCTCCAAGGAGAGTCAGAAACGTCGTACTCCGCAGGCGTTGACGGTCAAAAATCTTGTCGTGAAGGAATGGCACGGAAGTGTCCAACGGCCGCAGAAGCTCCAAATGGACGGCGAGGCGGAAGTTGAAGAATTTGATGATGGTCTTGGCGGCCGTACGCAGAAAATGACGGAGGGTGTCCGCTGCTGCGTCATCATTGGAGAAATTCCTTTCGCGGAACAGGAGCTGGAACATCAAAAGAAGCTGGGACTGCCTCCGGTGGAGCAGCAGCGGCTTCTTGCCCGCGGCGGCATGAACGGAATGACGGAAGGCGGCGTTGACATGCCGATCTACTATAATTATTCCGTGGAGCGCGCCGTCGTGCCGGCAAACGGTGATTTAACCCAAATCGCGGAAAAGGACTGGGTAGAACTTCACAAGAAAAGTTCCCCCAATGAACAAAAGATTCTTTATTTTAATGGCGAGAACGCGCTTGGAGGCGGTCATGGCGGCGGAATGGACATTCCTGATAAATATCGTCCGCCGGAACTTTATCGTTTCGTGAAACCGGACTCCAAGAATGCCGACGAGAAAAACCCCAAATCCAGAACACGCCGCAATCCGGTGAATACTGGCATGGGCGATGCTGCCGGAATGTTGGCGAATGGTTTGGTACCGGCAAAAGACGCCACGCTGATGGTCCCGCTGCCGCAGGTATCGCATTCAAGCAACAGTGTCCAATTTAACTGGTCAACATACCTCCCGTACTCAGATGAATTTGAGCTTGAGCTTACTTCGTTTAACGGTCGGCGAATCAAACGCGCTCAGGCAGATGAAGACGCGGAGGAAGATGCCGAAGCGGATGAACAGAACGCGGAAGAAGATGAGGACGAGTACGACGAAGACGAATATGAGACGGTTGAAGATCCAGCGCATCAGGACAACATGGAACAAGATGCCGAGATTCGTCTTTTCCGATATGTCGACTACACAGTGGAACCGGGAAAACAGTATGTTTACCGTGTGAAACTCATGATGCATAATCCAAACTATCAGTATGAACCGGCTTGGAACGTGGATGACAATTTCCAGGATGACCGTAAGAAGCGCTACCTGGAAAGTGCGTGGTCAGAGATTTCTGAACCCGTGACAATTCCGCTTGATCAGCATTTCTATCTTCCGGGATTTTCCAAGAGATATTCAAAGATGGACCGCAAAACCATCATGAATGAAAAGAAATGGGCGCCTTATTTAAGCTTAATGCCGGTTACCTTCAACGAATCAGACGGAAATGAGGATTTCACGTATTTCAATGAAATCATGAATCCCGTGATGAAGAAGTCGAAGACGAGCAAGAAAAGGTTTGAAAAGAAAGAGGAACCATATCGTATTGGCCCAGGCCAGCTTCTGAATCTGATGGTTTACGAAGACACCGTTCGTCAGTTGGGAAATATGGACCAGGGAATGAGTAATTACGATAATCGCCGAGACGACGAAGAAGAGGAGGAGGATCGCGCGAAAGAATCATTCCGGACAGGCTTCATGCTTCTTGATGTTCGCGGCGGCAAAGAACTTTACGAGCCGCTTACGGACAAAGATTTCAAAGACGCGCAGCAGCCTCTTAAAGATTATCCCGGCGGGATTTACTCTCCGTCGATGGTCCTGCTTCTGGGGCCGAAGGGAGATTTCATCATTCAGTCTGAACTTGAGGACGTGGATGATGTTTATCGCCGCCGTGAAAAGGTCCAGCAGTACGAAATGGTTGAAGAGACCATGCCGACAGAAGAAACCGGTTCAAGATCAAGAAGAAATCGAAACCGCAATAACGCGGAAGAACTTTGGAACACTGGAGGCAAACCGGGTAGAAGATAAGAGTATTTTTGACTTCTGATGTCATTTGAAGTACTTAACGAAACGGCAAAACGCGGAGCGGATGTTCCGCGTTTTGTCAAATTTTAACCTGATTTTTCTGAATAAAAGCATGATTGAAAAAATTCCGGTCGGGGATCTCATCTTTCTTGGGACAGGAACTTCTCACGGGGTACCGATGATTGGCTGTGAGTGTTCAGTTTGTCAAAGTACCAATCCGAAAAACAAACGGACACGCAGTTCCGTCATTCTTGGATTTCCGGAAGGAAATCTGCTTATCGATACTTCACCAGATTTACGCGGTCAGTTTCTTCGCGAGCGTCTTCTCGCGGCAGATTCAATTCTTTTTACGCATCCGCATGTGGATCATCTTTTCGGCTTGGATGATACCAGAAGATTTTCCGCGCTGAATGGGGGAAAAAATGTGGAAGTTTATTGCTCAGAGCATGTTGAACGCGAAATAAGAACTAAATTCGCGTATGTTTTCGATCCTCTGGTTCAAAAGTATCCCGCAGGCGGAATACCGAAGTTGACATTAATACGAATCCAGGCTGAAAAGGAGTTTCAGGTTTTAGGAAAAAAAGTCCTTCCTCTAAAAATAAAGCATGGCATGATGGAAATTCTGGGATTTCGCATTGGCAATTTGGCTTACTGCACGGACGCGAAAACGATACCGGAGGAAACCATTGAGCAGCTTTACGGGTTGGAGACGTTCATTGTCGGCTGTTTACGGTATGATCCTCATCCGACGCACATGGGACTTTCAGAGGTACTGGAGCTGGTGGAGAGGATTAAACCAAAGCGGGTTTTTTTCACGCATATTGGTCATGGATTTGACCATGAAAACATCTCTTCCGAACTTCCCGCGAATATTCAGCCCGCGTTTGACGGACTTTATTTAAGGAATTGTTTCTGAATACCGAAAACGAACGGAACCTCCATAAAACTCGAGTGAAAAAGTAGTCTTTTCTCTTTTTTTCACGAACCAGAACAAAAATCGCTAAAGTTGGTGAAAAGAGGATTTTTTAAGAAAAAAAGGCGTAAAAAAATAAAAAATTTCGGTGCAAGGCCTTGAAATATTTTCAATTTCCGATTAACATAAGAGAATAGATTTATTCTTTTAAAAGAAAGGAAATCCAAATGAAATCGATTTTTTACTCTACCTTGCTTGCGTGTGTTGCGTTTTGTTCTGTTTTGATGGCAGAAAACGCGGACTATTCGCGAGACTCGGCCTACCGCGGACCTCACTCAACGGCTGTTTCGAAAGACCAAAAATTTCTTTACCTCGTAGAATTTGACGCCGCCAAAATCTCACAGATCGACACGGCTTCCGCCAAAGTCGTGAAAGAAATCGCGGTAGCGGATACTCCCACCTGGGCTATTCTTTGGCAAAATGACACGAAACTTCTTGTCACGACCGCTCCGAAAGGAATGGTTCGCTGCCTTGATATTGCCAGCGGCAACGAAGAATGGAGTATTCCGGTTGGTTATTGCCCGGAAGGAATTGTCCTTCACCCGAATGGAAAACTCGCGTATGTCGCAAACCGATTTTCAACGGACGTTTCCGTACTGGATCTGGAAGCGAAAAAAGAAATCAAGCGGGTGAAAGCGCTCCATGAACCGATTTCCGTAGACATTACGCCTGATGGCAAGACGCTCTATATCGCGAATTACCTTCCGATTGATCCTTCTGATGGATACGATGTCGCGGCGGAAGTCACCTGGATGGACACGGAAACATACGAAACCGGACAGATTCGTCTTCTCAACGGCTGTGTTTCTCTTCATGAAGTCAGCGTTTCCGCTGACGGAAAATACGCTTTCGTCACGAATAACCTGGCGCGCTATCAGATGCCGACCACGCAGTTGGAACGCGGCTGGATGAATACCAACGCATTCGCGATTATCGATGCTCAGGCACGCAAACTGATTAACGTGGTTCTTTTGGACGACATTGACCTTGGAGCTGCCACTCCCTGGGGAGTCAAAATGACCGACGACGGAACAAAACTGATTGTGGCTCATGCTGGTACACATGAAATCAGTATTATCGACGCCGCGGCCATGTTCGACAAACTGAACAAAATTTCTGAAGCGGAACAGAATACCGCGGCGCAGGGCCAGAAAAGCGATTACGGATACAGTTCGGCTTCAAGCGCGGACGTTCCGAATGACCTGGCTTTCCTGGTTGGAATGCGTACCCGCGTGAAACTCAACGGTAATGGTCCGCGTACGGTCGCGATTGCCAATGGCAAAGCCTTCATCCCGATGTACTTCAGTGACACGGTAAGCATTGTCGATATTGAAAGCAAAAAAGAAGTCAATCGGATCGAGCTGAATCCGAATTTTGAGCTGAGCCTTGCCCGTAAAGGGATTCTGGTGTTCAATGACGGTGAAGCCTGTTTCCAGCAGTGGCAGTCCTGCGCTTCGTGCCACCCGTACACTCGCCCGGACGGTCTGAACTGGGACCTGATGAACGATGGTCTTGGCAACCCGAAAAACGCAAAATCATTGCTTCTCTCGCACGAAACGCCTCCGACGATGATTTCAGGCATTCGCGCGGACGCGGAACACTGTGTCCGTTCCGGCTTTAAGCACATTCTCTTCTCTGTTCGTCCAGAATCCGATATGGAAGCGATCGATGAATATCTGAAGAGCATGAAGCCGCTCCAGAGTCCGGCTTTGGTGAATGGCGAGCTTTCCGAAGCGGCAAAGCGCGGCAAGGACATCTTCTACCGAGTCAACTGCCATCAGTGCCATGATCCGGAATGGTATTTCACCGATATGCAGATGCACGACGTAAATACGGAGAATCCGTTTGACCGCCGCCGCGACTTTGACTGCCCGACTCTGGTTGAAGTCTGGCGTACCGCGCCGTACCTTCATGACGGACGTTATCCTACCCTTTTCCAGCTTTTCAAGGAAGGCCAGCACGGCGTTCAGAAAGGCGCAGTGGACAAGCTGACGGATGATGAAATTCGTGATATGTGCGAATACGTGCGTTCACTCTAATCTGAGTGTTTCAGAAAACTTAACAAAAGGGACATGGCTTCCAGGAGTCGTGTCCTTTTTTAGTAAAATATTCAGATTAGAGCCGGTAACCATCCCGCCTGAGGCTGAAGATTTCTGGTTCAACGCCATTAAAACAGGGGGCCATTCACCCCTAAAACTTTACTTCATTGAGGAATTTCATCTACTTCCGCGATCAAATTTAAAGATGATTTACCCTAAAATTTCATGAAATTGCCAAAAACATCTCAAGGCACTTGACTTTCCTGAGTAAACCCGGTATACTTGATAAAAACACCCCCCAATTTTATTTTCCTTCCTTCATCCATTCCATGAGGTCCGCCATGAAACGCCAAGGCATTACTTTCAGGTCCCGCACACCAATCGGGCTGTTTCTGAATTTTTTGACCATATTTTTCATACTGTTTTTCTCACTTTCCTCAATTCGCGCGGAAGAAAGTGACCACGCGTCTCTGCTGCTCAGTGATTTTTCTGCCGATTCTCTGAATTGGTACGATGTCAGCGGCGGCGGCATGGAACTCTCCAGGATTCCTGAAGGACTTCGTATCGCGACAAACTTTACGGAGTATCCTAACACAGAACGTGTCTCCATTGACGCCAAAGTCAATCTGGATCTTACGAGCTGGAATCAATTTGAGGTAGAAGCCGCTCTTTCCAATCCAAAGATTTTCACCAGTGCTTCCATTTATTTCCATAGCGGCAAAGGCTGGTACTCATGCTCCGCCGGCGTTCCAACCGCGCCTGGCCAAAAAATCCGATTCAGCAAGTCAGACTTCCACACGGAGGAAGAACCAGCCGGATGGGATAAAATCGACACCATTCGTCTTTCTTTTTGGCGCATGGGAAAAGAGGAAAGCACTGTCATCTTTTCGTCACTAAAATGTGTTGCTCAATCGATTCTTTTTGTTTCCGTTCTTAACACACAGGGAGAAGAACGTTGGGTAGGCAAAAATAACGCATCGATCCTTTCAAAAAAACTGAGAGACCTCGGTATTGACTCAGACCGCGTGTCAGTACCTCAAAAAATGACTGCTGAAGCATGGGAAAAAACACTCGAAAAACGCTCCATACTGGTCATCAATCACACAATGCATCTTTTACCGGAAACACGTGATTTTCTCCTTGCCTGGGCTGAGAAAAACCAGACCTCTGTCCATTTTCTGAATGAAGATATTCGTGAAAACCCCAATGCTTTCAATGAATTTCTTGATTCTCTGGCCAAATCCCCAAAAGCCAAAAAACAAATTGAAAAAAATTCCGCGGACTATGCCGTCACGGTTCTTAATCAAAAAATCAAAGAAGCCGACAAGGTAAAAGAAAAAATAGCCCAAATCTTCAAAACAGAGGGATTAATCGCCGGAATACGTCTCTGCGAAGAAATCCACCAAAAATATCTCGAGCGCGCGGTAAATCAAATCGATACGGATAAATCAATGAAATTCCGTGCCTGGTGGAACCACAGCGGACTCGGAGCATATCCCGGAGACTGGACCAGGACGGCAAAAGAGCTGAAAGCCGCGGGATTCACCGCGGTCATCCCCAATATGTTGTGGGTCGGTGAAGCACTTTATCCCAGCAAATACGCTCCAACCTCGGCAAATTATGAAAAGTACGGTGACCAAATGGAGCAGTGCGTGAAAGCCTGTCACGCGGAAGGCCTTGAAGTCCACGTCTGGCGGGTCTGCTTCAATGCCAAATGGCACATTTCTCCAGAATTATTCGCCAAATACGAAAACGAAGGCCGTTTCCAAAAATCCTCCAAAGGTGAAACCCTTCCGTGGCTTTGCCCATCTCATCCGGCCAATATTGAGCTGGAGACAAACACCATGATTGAACTCGCGGATAAATATGACGTGGACGGTATTCATTTTGACTATATTCGATTTGATGGAAACAACGGCTGCTTCTGCGAAAGATGCCGAAAACAATTTGAGCAGGAAAGCGGAAAAAACATCAAAAATTGGCCGCGCGACATTACTTCCGGCGATAGAAAAAAAGAATTTCAGGAATGGCGCGCGACTCTCATCACGAATATCGTGAAACGTGTTCACGATAAAATGGAAGAAAAACATCCAAATGTCAAGATTTCAGCCGCGGTTTTCTCTGCTTATCCCGCTTCCCGTTACGGCGTAGGACAGGATTGGGTACTTTGGGCTCAAAAAGGCTATGTTGACTTCCTCTGTCCAATGAATTATACTTTAAACGCGGCAACTTTTGAAAACATCTCCAGAAACCAGCAAGAATTGGTGCCGGAGGGATTTCCTCTCTATTTTGGAATTGGCGAATGGAAACTTTCCCCTGACGAAACGATGGCTCAAATCCAAAAAGCGGATCAGCTTAACGCGCGGGGATTCACTATTTTTGACCTTTCCGAACGTTCAGCCCAACGGATCCTTCCGCCTTTGACTCCTCAAAGCCCTCACCCGCCCCAAACAAATGGCCAGTAACCCTTCCTTTCGATCCGGAATAACGAAAAGGACTCCTTTTCACGTTCTTCCGGATCATCCTGATTTAAGATCATCCGGTTTCATTTTCAATTCTCTCAACTCTACGAAAGGAAACTCTGGTTAGTTTCATCCCTTTTTTTGAGAAAAACCGCGAAATATGAAAAAAATCAAATTTTTAGTTTTCTGCCTTTTGTTCCAGATTTTCATCTCTTTGCCTGCCGCTCTTTTCGCATGGGGAAGCGGACATGATGTCGTGGCCCGAAGTGTTGCGCAGCATATTCCCGCTCCCTGGAGTGAAATGCTCCAGAATAATCCGGAAATAATGCGCCAATTTCTCATTGACAGTCATTACCCGGACAATTTCAATGAACTTGAGCGTGAACGCTGGGGAGAAAATTACCTTAATATTTTAAAAGAAAGAAAAATTAAAAATCGCCACAGTTTTCATCTTCCTGAAGCCAGATGTCTCGCGTTCGAGCTTTTGGTAAAAGCCATTCGGGAAAATGATTCACCTCAGGTTCTGCTTCTGCTTTCCCTGCTTTCCCATTCTATCGCGGATCAAACTTCATTTAATCATGAGCCGCTTGTCCATTACGCAACGTATGTTTTGGGACGCGAGGGGCTTAATCTTGTCCCCACTCTGGAATTGGATCTTGGATGGGTCGTCAAACAGGAAATAACTCGAAAAATTTGGAATGAACACTGCGCAAAACTCGCCAAAAAGATTAAAACTTACTCCACTCCTGAGGAAGTTTTTACTCATCTGTTCGAAATTGAATGGCTCGGTGTTGAATACGCGTATCTCGGAAAAACCGTCCTCGAAAACGCTTTCATTCTGGAAAAAATCAGCCAGGGAACAGATTCCAAAAATTTCACTCGCTCCCGGGAAGAAGCGGAAAAACAGCTGGCTCTGGCTTTCTGTGAGGTCGGAGGATGGGCTGTTCAGGAAACTCTCGCCATCTTTGAAACCGCTTTAAAAATGGCAAAATCCGAACAGGAAGTTATCTGGTCTGGAAAAATCGAAGATTACGCGCCGCAATATCGCCAAAAAATGATCGATTTTGTTCAGAGCCGTCCAACCGAACATGATGGAATCTGCCTTCCATATCTTCCTCTGGAAGGAGAAAAATCCGCTTCCATTCAAATCCTCTACGATTCGACAGGACGTTGGCAGGAAGGTTTTTTCAATGGCGGAGACAGAATCTTCGCTGTTCAAATCGCGGAAACACTTCGACAAAATGGGAAATCGGCGGAACTTCTGGATATTCGAACGTTCAATCACAATGGAATCAGTTCTCCGGAAAAAGTTTCCCTCCTCATCGTTCCTGCCCAAAGAATAAATTCATACTATGGGACGGATTTCAATGCTTTCTGTGAAAAAATGCGTACTTTTAAAAAAGCGGGAGGACACGTACTTTTGATTGGAAATCAAATTCATTCAAACCTCTTCCCCGATTTTGCCGGAATTTTGACTCGTGTCGGTGAAAATGACGCGTACGCGAAACCCGCGTATCCCGTTCCTTACGAAAAAATTCCTCAGAGCGGCATTCTGCTCCGAAATTTCAATTCAGAAAAAACAGAACAATGGAAATTCACGAAAGTTCCGATGGGAACTGCCGGCTGGTTCTGGCCCTCCGGACGATCGGTCGTCATGGAAAATCCAAAAACATCTGTCATTCCCGTTTTGGATTTTGTTTTTCCTGATCAAAAACGGAAAACAATTGGTTTTGTCTCCTGCGAAAAAACGCCAAAACTTGGTTTTTTTCCAACGTATGTTTTGGGATTTTCCTATTTCACCAACGAAACGCCGTCTTTCGCTCCGATAAAACTAAAACTTGATTCAGTCGGTACTAAAATTCTTATGGAATTCGTAAACCGTCTTGAAAAGAAACCATAAATCCCTTTCATACTTTCGCAGAGATCGTGAAATTTTTCATATTTTGAAAATATTCCTTCTCGAACTCTGCTTTTGCTCCTTTTTCGCTTTTTAAGTAAAATTTCCTTTTCCAAAACGCTTTAACTTTTTCCATGAATATTTCACCTTCCGCAATCTCGCGCCTTATCCATTGGTTTGAAGAAAATGGACGCCATTCGCTTCCATGGCGTCAGGACCCAACCCCCTACCGCGTCTGGGTCAGTGAAATCATGCTCCAGCAAACCCAGGTTCGGACTGTCCTGGATTACTTCTCACGCTTTCTTTCGGCATTTCCAGATATTCAAGCTCTCGCAAACGCGGAAGAAGAAACGGTTCTTCGACAGTGGGAAGGACTCGGCTACTACCGACGCGCACGCCAAATGCACGCGGCGGCCAAAATCATTACGAATGAAAAAAACGGTCATTTTCCAGATACCTTTTCTGAAATTCTCGCGCTTCCTGGAATTGGGCGGTATACCGCGGGAGCAATTCTTTCCTTCGCGTTTAACAAACCATTTCCAATCCTCGAAGCCAATACCCAGCGACTCTTCGCGAGACTCAATGCGCTCCAAATACCGGTATCCTCCAGTCAAGCCCAAAAACTACTGTGGAAAACCGCGGAAGAATTCATCAGTCCAAATACCTCCTCAGAATCTCCCCGTATCCTGAATACCGCACTGATGGACTTGGGAAGCCTTGTCTGCGTACCGCAGGAACCACAGTGTGAAAAATGTCCGTTTCTGGATGAATGTGAAGCCAAACGCGGGAACCTCACCGCAAGAATACCATATTCACCGCCTAAAATAAAGTATGAAGATCGAATGGAAGCGGCAGCGTTAATCACTCGGACTTTCACTCATTCTGAAAATATGGATAATGAATTTTCTTCTGAACGTGAATTTCTTCTTGTTCGCTGCGTTGAAGGAGAATGGTGGGCCGGCCTCTGGGATTTTCCACGTGTTAAAATTCAAAATGAGGAAACCATTCAGCTGGAACTCCAAAGATTCATTCAACAAACTATCGGTTTAAAAACGACTATTACTGAAAAATTCGCCGATTTTCGCCATTCCGTCACAAAATACCGTATTCGCCTTCGTGCTTTCCATACCTCATTCACAGACAACGAACAGAAAAAACAAACTATTTCCCGGCAAACCCCATCAGGCGGCGAAATTCGATGGGTTCGAGAATCCGATTTGGAAACCTTTCCACTTTGTTCCAGCGGACGAAAAATCGCTCAAAAGATTCTTCATTCCTGAAAATACTTCATGCCTTAAAATCTAACAGGACTCAAAATTAAAAACCGGAGTCTTACCCCGTAAAGCAAGACTCCGGAAAACCAAAATAAACCCGGAAAACGATTTTTATTTCCGCTCTTTCTCTACGATATTCGCGCCCGCCTGAAGCCAGCCATTCTTAATTTCGACAAAAACAGGCTGAATGTGAAGATTCGCGAATTTCTTATTCTGCTCATTCGGCTCTGAAATTAACGCTTTCTCTTCCACGATAATCTCCGGCTTAAACGCCTCCTGAAGCCGTTTTGCCATAACTCGACGCAAACCGACTATCGAACCAGGAAGACGCTTGCCAGCTGCCGGATTGAAGTCCGGAGGCAAAATTTCAACCTCTCCCTGACGTTTCATGACCAGTTTACCGCCAGTTACTTTCATATCGTAAACGATCGTCACGTCAAGTTCTGGATATTCCTTACCATCGTTAAGCACCTTTTCACAGTGAATCTGAAAATTGACTTTTCCGTCTTTCAGAGAAACGGTAATCGGCCAATTCTGCATAAAAGAAATAGCCCAATCAGTATTTCCATTCTCATTCTGCTGACTGTTAAGAAGCTCCTTCATCCAATCAGGAGAGAGAGCCTTAAACTGTTGACGGGCAGCTTCATTCAAATTAACGCCGTCCAAAAAACCAACAAAAATTTCCTGGAACGCGCTCTCATGGATTGCGAAATAAATATCGGATTTTGTTTTCACCGCTTCCGGCATGGCATAAGCACTCATTCCCTCTCGACACGCAACACGCGTCTGAGCATGAATTCCACTTTTGCCAGACCAGGTTTTAATATCCTCAAAATCCACACCGCGAGGACGCAACTGCTGATAAAGCATTTCAGCCATCTTTTCATTGACTGTCGTCAAAACTTTATCAATCGGTTCGTCAATCTGTTTCTGAAGACGTTTCGAACTCAACGCTTTCGCCTGCTGCTCCGTAGAGGCCTTCTGAGAATACGCGCGCCGATTCGCCGCGTTCTCTACGACTCGACGATTTCGGGAATCCGAAACGTTATTTATCTTGGAATTGGTCTGAATGTCTATTTTAGTCGTATCCGTTTCAAAACCATTGTCTCCAAAAAATACCGTTTTTTTCGCTTTTATGTTGCTTTTCGCGGTTGACGAGACCACGACTGAATTCGCGTAAGCGTTCGACTGACTGTCTGCCGTTCCAACCAGATCGATCGATATTTCCGCCTTCTTTTCATTCGCAACGGGGTTCACCGTAAGTGTCCCTTTAAATTGTGACGTACCGCGAACAGTCGCTCCGGAAAGACGGTCATTCGTCTCTTCCGTCCGATTCATCTCCTGCGTTCCTAAACGCTCAAAGATTCCTCCGTCAATACGCATGACCACATTCGGATTTTTCCAAAGGCCTTTAGTCAACTCGACCAATTCAGATGACTGCCCCATCAAATCCATCCAGTCAAGCATATCTCTCAACGCATTCTGAACCTGAGAATCCGGTGTCTTGTGGAACATAAGAATCAGTTTCGCCAACTGCTCTTTTCCTGTCTGGAAACGCTGTTCAGCTCCCTCTGGATCTATCTGCTGATTATTGACCGCAAGATAGCGCGCGATCGCTTCGCGAAGATTCACAAAGTGTCTCAACTCCAATCCATACGTTCCGCACGTAAGCTGTCGGTAAAGAGTGTTAAGGACCACCAGATCCGCGGGCTGATTCAGTTTCAGTTCGTTCCAGCGCAAAAGCTCTTTCCACGATTTCGATTTGGCGGCGCCAACTTTCGAGAAAAGCTGATCGACTACCTTCGCGCGATTCTTAATTTCGCCATAAGCGGCGGCAAGATCATTTTTCTCCGCGGCGTCATACTGCGTCAAAAGCCACGCGTTCGCGAGAACCTTAGAGTCAGACGAAAAATCTCCCGACATTTTCCCCGAAAGTTCACTCACACTGAACGCGGTCCCCATCGCTTTCGGTGCCGGTTCTTTTTTCATTCGGTCTATCAGACTGAAATGCCAATTCGGCAATTCCGGGAAAAAAGTTTTCGACGCATCCGCTTCCGACTCGTTTTCAGTTTTAGACTCACTGTTAGAGACAGGAGACACCGTCGGAATCACGTTTTCAGTTTTCGCTTTATTAAAGTCTGAAAGTGAATTAATCCTGGCCAGACGATCGATTCTATCCTCCGCAGACGCGGAATTTGAAGAATCAATTCCCGGAACCGTTTGGTCTATCGTCTTCTCAAACTCACCAGGCACAGAGGATGATTTTTCTTTTAAGGAAAGTTTATTCTCATGAACCTGAGGAAGAGCGGTTTCACTGGACAGCTTGGAGGCAAAAAGATGACTGCTCGCGTATCGCGGCATATTCGCCGTCATGTTACTGGACTCCGCCTCAAAAAGTTCCGAAACCGAAGCAAAACGAATATTGGCGGCTTCTGTTATGCTGGGAACGGAATCTTCCTCCGACTTGGCAATCTGACGGACTTCATTCGAAACTTCAATCTCATTCGTCTTCAAGATTTCCTCGATTTGGGGAGCAGCCACTACTCCCAAATCATTTCGGCGGCGGTCCGCATAGATTTCAGAGAACGTGTCATTTTGAAAAAGTGTCAGAAATGGAGTCGTCTCGCTCCAATCCATCAGTGCGCTTAACGATTCACGAAAACGCACGAGAGTCGGATATTTCTCAAGACCATACGCGAAATTCAAGGTCACCAGCGCGGAATCAAGCATTTCCCTCGAGGTCTCCGAAAAATTCGTAACACTCGATTTCAATGCGGAAATATTAAGGTACTCGTTCCAGTTTTCTAATGAAACTGAATCCGGAGCCAAAAAGCGTTCTGCCGCGGCGGCATCCTTCAGAACTATCTCTCGTAATACTGATTCAGTGCGCTGATGGTTCTGAAATTCCCGGCTAAGGGAAAAGCCAAAAACTGTCAAAAGAAGAAGACAGATTCCCCAATAAACAGAAATTTTCGTCATAGGCATTTGGAACTCCAAAATTTGTTTGGTTTTTCTATTTTCTTTTTGTGTCAACGCACAAAAAGGGCACTTCTGGTTTAATCGTTAAAAAATTCTGAACAATTAAAGTAACTTTCGTGATTTCAGGCAAAATTTCAGAATACCCCCCCTTCACGAATCTGTTTTTTTAGATATAACGAGTAGAAAATTTACTTAAACTTTACCTGACAGGAAACCTTTTCCCATGAGTCAAATAAACCAGATGAATTCCAGACTTTTTCAGATCTTCACTTTGGGATGTAAAGTGAATCAGTATGAAAGTGAAGAAATTCGCCAGGCTCTTCTCGATGCTGGTTTCTCGCCCATCGAAAAAAAAACTGACACTCAAAAAAAGGTTCTTTCCCATGATGAGAAAAACACTGTTGAAGACTCTCTTCCGCCTGCCGATCATTCCGGTGAAATGGATTTAGCGACTCATGCCGCCCATCCGGAATGGATTATCGTTAATACCTGCGCCGTTACTCTGGAATCAGAGGCAAAATCAAGAAAGCTCATTCGGCAGCTGATTAAAAGAAACCAGCCCAAAAATATGCTGGTTTTTGGCTGCTCCGCTGAAAATAATACTGAACAGTACGCTCAAATCCCTGGAGTTACTCACGTCATTACCGGGAAAGAACACGGCGGAAATCGTGTCGCTGCGGTTCTTGACGCGATTGGACTCAACTCCGATATTCGGGAACGGTCTCTCAAAAATGGTTTGAGAAAATTCGGAGAACGGCACCGCGCCTACGTTAAAGTCCAGGACGGCTGCAAACAGTTCTGCTCGTACTGCCTCATTCCACATTTAAGAAACGAACTGACCAGCGTCCCGGTGAATGAAGTCATTGATGAAATCCGTTCCCTGCTGAATCACGGTTATCGCGAGATCGTTCTAACCGGAATTCACCTCGGATACTACGGAATCAACCCAAGAAGCAGAACTCAGAATCTATGGACCATTGAAGACAGAACCAGGCCGCGGGAAACAAATCTCACCAAATTAATGGAATGTCTCGCGAAAATGAAAATGGCGGATGGAAAAGACTGCCCGGAATTTCGCCTGCGGCTCTCAAGCCTTGAAGCTCACGAAGCAGGGGATGATCTGCTTCAAATCATGGCCGAAAACCGTGAAAGAATCTGCCCGCACCTCCATCTCTCCATGCAGAGCGGTTCTCCTGCCGTTCACCGAAGAATGAATCGGCCGGGAACTGTTGAACAGTACGTTGAACGATGCGAGGCCGCGAAAAAAATCCTTGACCTCCCTGCTTTAACGACTGACATTATCGTTGGTTTTCCCGGTGAAACCGAAAAAGAATTTCTGGAAACATGTGATGTGGTCCGAAAAATCGGTTTTTCAAAAATCCATATCTTCCCTTTCAGTCCGCGTCCCGGTACCCCGGCGGAAAAAATGGATGGTTTCATTCCAGGCGAAGAGAAGCATCGAAGAGAACTCTATCTGGCTGAAATTGAACGGGAAACACACGCGAAATTCGTGGAGTCTCTCAATAAACGGAAAAAGCCCTCTCAATTTCTGATTGAACGGTTCCATCCTGAAACCGCCTCCGTTACCGGAACCTCGGAATACTACCTTCACGATGAGTTCCCAGGAACGGCGGAGGATGTCGGAAAGTTTCTCTGGAGATAAAAACTTAAGAAACCTTCCATAAACATAAATAATGAATAATGGAAAAATCCATTCCGGATACGCCATTATTCATTATTCTTTTTCCTGCCTCAATAATTTATTGAATCAGTCTTCGATTTCCTTGACCCAGATATTGCGGAAACGGACCGGGTTGCCGTGATCCTGAAGTTTCAGCGGAAGTTTCGCTTCATGCGCTTCGTAAACCGCCGGTTTGTACCAGAATGTACCGCCGAGAAGCTCGAAATCATCCTGGATCACGACGCCGTTGTGGATCACCGTCAGACGGGCTTTGCGCGTCACGTTCCCTTTTTCGTCGAACTTCGGCGCGGTGAATTTAATGTCGTAGGACTGCCATTCGCCCGGTTTCCGGCACGCGTTTTTAAGCGGAGGAGCCTGCTTGTAGATCGCGCCGCACTGACCGTCAAAGTACGTGTCATTCTGGTACGAATCCAGGATCTGAACCTCATATTTTCCCATGATGTAGACGCCGCTGTTTCCGCGTCCCTGACCGCGTCCGCTCACTTTCGCCGGGGATGCCCATTCGAGGTGGATATGGCAGCTGCCGAACGACTGTTTCGTTTCCGCCGTTCCGCCGTGAACTTCCGCGTAGCCGTCCTTCACGACCCAGTTCTGCGTATTGTTGAAATTCTTCTTGATGTCCGTTCCGTCAAACAGAACGACCGCGCCTTCCGGAGCCGGCGTGCAGACCGGCTGCGCGTCCTCAACACGCTCGGGACGGTCCCAGATGATGCCGTTTTTGTACTCAAGCTGTGCCTGAACGGAAACAACAGAAACTGTCAAAAGAACTAGAGACGCCAGAATTGAGGCGGGACGAATGGTATGAAACATAATATTCTCCTATTATGAAATTAATTTGAAAAAAGCACTGCGGCAAAAAAACGCAGTGCTTCTGAAATCGAAATTTATGCCGGGATCTCAGACTTTATCAGTTCTCAATCTGGGCGGGCATACGGTCTCTTCGGTTGGCGAGACAGGCGTGAACGGAGCCTTCAATGCTGTAGGAAATCGAATGAACGGAACCGTCAGCCATGCACATTCCGAAACCGCCGGCATGGGAAGCACCGAACGCGGACGGAGCGTAATTCGAGGAGCCGCCGTTCGTGGTCGTTTTATCCTGCATCGGAGGATAAGAAGTACCGTTGGCATCAATCGAGCCGCTGTTCTGCGAGAAAGAGGTGTAGTGACCAGCTGAACGGAAGTTGGAGTTACCGTTCGTTCCTCCCGTATCCGCCTGCGGACCGGAGTACATTACGTGAGTATCGCCATTGTACGTATCTTCGTATTTATCGGCGTAGACGAATTTTTCACCGGCAAGATAAGTATTGGAAGTACCGTCGCTAAGTTCACCCATTTTGGTCGCGCTGCAGTCGAAAATGACGCCGGTAGGCTGCGTGCTGGCGGTATTTCTGATGTCTTTATTTTTTTTGCCGTAAGCGCCCGTATTTTGAACGGTAAACTGCGTCGAACCGTAGCACGCGGCATAGTCGGCCTTCGCGCCTTCATTGGCACTGAAGTTCGAGTTGCTGTACGATTTGGTTCCCAGCGTGTAAACTTTGGGAGTACGGCGCGACGGGCAGATGAACGGATTCAGCGGAGTGGAAAGAACTTCGTCCGTATCAAGTTTCGGGGTACTCGTGCTGGTGTTGCCGGAACCAAGCTGATAAAGAGCGTTCTGTTCCATGAACGGGAGCAGGGAGTAGATCCAGGAACCGGGCTGGCCTTTGCCGAAACCTTTGTTCGGGTCACCGACGTAGGTCGAATTCCAACCGCCAGACGGGAAGGTCTGATTTCCGCTTTCGTGGTTCATGCAGGCCAGACCGATCTGCTTCAGGTTATTGTTGCACTGCATACGCCGGGCAGCTTCACGAGCCTGCTGAACGGCAGGAAGCAGAAGACCGACCAACATACCAATAATCGCGATCACGACGAGCAATTCCACAAGGGTAAAGCCTTTGCGCTGTGTCATTTTTTTTCTCCCATGAAAGATGTGAACCCTGTCAGACCAGGCTTTATCGCACCCAATGCCTAAATCCTGACATAAACCATAATCATTTTAACACACTTTTCAATTTTTGTCAAAGAGGGGGGGCAAGATTTTTCAAAAAAATCTTACCGTTTTGGAAAAATATGTTTTTCTTAATCTTTATTAATACGAAACTTTTAGAAATTTTGTTGAGAAATTTTGACAAAA
Organism: Thermoguttaceae bacterium; assembly: GCA_017408405.1. Lineage (GTDB taxonomy): Bacteria > Planctomycetota > Planctomycetia > Pirellulales > Thermoguttaceae > RGIG3701. The sequence goes on along the minus strand of JAFQUP010000171.1, from coordinate 1,592 downwards.
AATTTAAAATTAGTGCTCAATAAGCGAAATTCGCCAAAAGATTTCCCCTCCCGTCAAGAGGAGACACACCATTTTCAAACGGCTTGATTGGACTGAAAAGCAAAGCTTTTACTCAACAGCGATTTCACGAATGAAAAATAAAAAACGCCGTCCTTTCCCGACGAGGAGAGAGTCCGGCGTTCGCTGTTTTTGAAGAGTTTATCTCACATACAGAATTCCATCACGCGGCTGAGCACGTCGTATCCCTCCAGGGCAAGGCAGTCGCGCAGACACTTCATCGCGTCATGCTCTTCCGGAAGAAGCTCGTAATTCCGCCGAACAGACCCAATGCAGTAATCCATTCCCAAAGGATGAGTAATGGTAAGGAAGGCACTTTCAAGCGGTGTTTTGACCAGTTCGCCATTCGCGCGGCGCGGGGGAAGCATCACCGTAAAATTACTCAATCCTACGGAGGCGTGGAAACCGGAAAACGCTGGATCCGCGTGCATACGTTCCATTGTCTGGACAAGACGTTTGAAATTATCTTCCGTATCCGTACCGATTGGAGCGACTCCGGGATCAAAAATACAGTCGCTTGTGGGAATTCCAGCCGCGTGGGCTTTTTCAAGCATGAACTGGGCTGCCGCGAACGTTTCATCCGCCGTTCGGCACATGAATTCCTCACCGTTCACACGGTTTTCCGTCACCAGAAGAATCGGGCGGAACGGGCAAATTCGGTAAAGCTCAAACATCTCGGTGCGAAGTGGAGAAATCGAGTTCAAAATCGGCATCCCCCTGGACACATCGTATGCCTTAAGCGCCGCCTCTGCCATGGCCGGATCCGGGGTGTCGATTGACAGCGGAAGATCCGTCACGGACTGTACGACTTTCACCATCTCGGCAAGGTATTCGCCGTCGCGCATACCAACATTCACATCAAGATATGCGGATTTTTGTGCCTGAAATTGAGCAAGAGCGCGAATCCCGTCAAGATCGTTCGCTTCAAAAAGTTCATGCGTGGAAGGAACGGAGTCATTGATTGACTCGCCGATCAGGGAAAAATTGGGGATCATGAAAACTCCTTTGAAAATCGCAAGTTAATTCTGCCGCGTTAAAGTCCTGGGAATCCGGCTGATTCACCCACAGGATACGTTTTCTGCCGCCGATTCCGCAAAGGCGGAGAAGAACCCAATCAGAAACGCTTCTGAAAAATGACACCAAATTAAACTTTCATAGATTCTAACACTTTTTATGAAAAAGGCAATGGGGAAGCTCTCTTTTTTTAAAATTTTCGCACGGACACTGGAAACTGCTCCGCGAAATGAATTATCCCAGGAAGTCTGGCGATTCGCGAGTTTTCGGGATAAAAAAAAGTGAACACGCCTCAAACGTGTTCACTCCGTAAATCCGCGGAAAGTTTTCTCTTAAATTTCCGATTCCACTTTCTTCATGTAGTCGATACTCTTCTTCGTGAGAGCTTCCGCGCCAGGCGTGTAGTCGAAGACCTCGACGCTGACCCAGCCGTCAAACTGCGTTTCCTTCAGAGCCTTGAACAGCGGGTGGAAATCCAGCTCGCCGAAACCGGGACCCTGGAGATTCGGGTCGTTGGCGTG
>JAFQUP010000170.1 GCA_017408405.1 Thermoguttaceae bacterium | reverse complement strand
GATAAAATTACCCGCTTTTCCGTTGATCCCGTTCGCATTCGTACGGATGAGGATCATTGGGCAGTCGATCAGTGTGTCCTGCGTCACGTGGATCTCGCCGCCAAGGAGGAAGTTTCCGAGATTGGACGGCTTCACCGTCGAAGAAATGTCGCCGCCGTTGGACGTAAGGTTTCCTAGATTGACGTGGTTTCCGTCGGCCGTCGAAATGATTGAACCTCCGTTGAGGGTGATGTACGGCGTATTGTTAGTATACGCAAGCGCGTTTTTCCCGGCCAGATCCAAAACACCGCCGGAATTCACGATAATCTGCGACGTTTTGGTCAGACCGTTTTCATTCGCGACCCGCAGCGTCCCGCCGTTGATGGTGGTCGTCCCGGTGTATGTGTTTCCCGTCCCGGTCAGTGTGTAAACTCCAGTCCCGGTTTTGACCAGATCGTTCGTGCCGGTAAAAGGCTGGGACTGCACCCCTGAATCACCGTCCGCCGTAACCGTGATTGTCGCCGCTGACGACATGGTAGAAAGAGATGAAAGCAGTACGGCACCCAAAAGGCCCGTGAACGAATCAGGTAATAATTTTTTCATGTCAATTCACTAATCTAAGGTCAGAGGAATTCCAAAATCACTTTCAGATTTATTATACTCTAAAAAATTAAATTTAGTGTGATATGGCGGCTGGTTCTTTACATTTTTTATAAAATTTTTAGCTTTCGAATGAAAATAATCGAAATATTGTGTAAATTTTAACAGTTAAAATTATTTATTTTTGTGGAATTTAAGTTTTTGAAGGTTTTTATCAATTCTATTCTCACTTCGAACCAGGCCCCGTCCGCTGGTATATTCTTTTTAATGGGATATTTTTTCAAAAAGCCTTGACAAAAATATGTGTACCGGTTAAAATTGAAAAAAAGAATTACTCGTGTTGCGGACAAATCGAAAATGCATTCCCCTCCACTTCCCTTTTAATACATGGAGAAATTATGAAGAAAATACCTCAAACTCAAATTTATTTCAGTCTGTTTCCTGGTTTCCTTTACACTTTATTGGCTGTTTCCGTGGTGATATTGGGAACGTCCTCTCTTTTCGCGCAGAATGCCGTGCCTTTTCTGGATATATCGAATGAGACCGGACGCCAGATTGTCATTGCTCAGGGAACGCCGGACGTTTACCAGGGGCATCCGTACGCCGTCATGCTTCCGGACCGGAAGACGATCTTCGCGACATGGTGTCTGAACCATGGCGGTTTCGCGGGTCCGACGGCGAAAAGCACGGACGCAGGACTCACGTGGGAGCGCATCGACTCCCGGATGCCCGAGGGATTCCGAAAGCACAAAAACTGCCCAAGCATCTACCGGATGGTAAATGCCGGGGGAAAAGCGTTTCTTTGGGTCTTCACGTCTCAGCCGATGATGGCGCGGATCGTGAGTGCAGACGACGGCGAAACGTGGGAGGAAAAGGAACCGCTCGGCTTCCCGAACGTCATGGCGTTCAGCACGATCATTCCGAAAAATCCCGGAGTGCAGGACGGAAAGTACCTCGGATTCTACCATGTGCGCATCGATTCGGAGAAAAATATTCTGAATCTTGAGCCGCGAATCAAAGATGGTTCGCTGGCAGTCATGGTGAGCGAAACGTCCGACGCAGGCTTCACGTGGAGCGAGCCGGTCATGGCCGCCGACGTGGAGGGAAAAGATCCGTGCGAGCCGTGTGCGTTCTGGAGTCCGGATGGAAAAGAGATCTGCGTTCTGATGCGCGAAAACCGCGGAGCCGGCGGCGATGCACGGCGTGCACTTCAGATGTTCAGCCGCGATGCAGGCAAGACCTGGACGATTCCCGAAGAGACTTCCTGGGAACTCACCGGCCACCGCCACATCGGGACGTACACGGACGACGGACGTCTGATCTTCGCCTTCCGCGACACAGCCCCCGGCTCGCCGTCGCTCGGTTCATTCGTCGCGTGGGTCGGTACGTACGAGGACATTCGGCAGAAACGCCCGGGCCAGTACCGCGTCAAACTCCTTCACTCCCACGCGGGTTGGGACTGCGGATACCCCGGTGTCCTGAACACGGCAGACGGCACGATCGTCGCGCTGACGTACATTAAATATCGTCCTGGCGAGGCCAGGCACTCCGTCGTCGCCACAAGATTTAAGCTGGAAGAACTGGATAAAATGACAGAAAAGTAACGCTCCAATCAAGATTAAAGGGAGAAAACGTTTCGAGCCTTCTCCCTTTGATGAACACTTAATTCTCACAGAAACTGAAATTTCGAACGTCGTGGTTTTATTTAAAATACAGAATACTCAAACATTTCATCTTTGGCCGCGGAGAATGGATTGCCATTGATTTTTACCGCGGCTCCCGGCATTGTCAATCTATAAAGTTCTACGACGACTGGGCCTGAAATCGAAACAGAATTGTTTTCTCGAAAACCTTGAACCAGCAGACGAGGTCCATTCATAAAGGTTTCGATTCCGGTCAAAACACTTTTTTCAAGAAAAAATATACTTTTTTTGAGAGTGCATAAAGTTGCTTTTAGTGCTTAAAACATGGGATGAAGATGAGTTTGATCAGATTGGTATTTTGTTGAAAAAAGGAAAAAAGTGAAAAAAAGCGGCGTCCCCCCCTTGAATGATTTTTAGAATGTGGTATATTACTTCACATCTTAAGTGAAACAAATGTGAGCTTAAGAGGGAGTCAAGCCCTTAGGGGCTGGCGGATCTTTGACAAGATAAAGAACAATTTGGTAAGTGACATCTTAAAAGATTATAATT
>JAFQUP010000169.1 GCA_017408405.1 Thermoguttaceae bacterium | reverse complement strand
GCCGAAAGACTCCCAATCGTATCAGCGCGCAGTCTGGTACCTGATCGACTCGGACCGAAAGGGAATTCTGGACCTCTCCCGACCGGAGATCTGGCAGGTGCTCGCATCGATGGAAAGTTGGGAGTTTCCCGGCGAACGGCTCACACGGCGCATGGTGGAACTCGCGCAGGAGGAAGACGTTCAGGCTCTGGGACGCAGACCGGAAAATCTCGGAGAAATGAAAGGGAAACGTTTCCGCGAAGTCGTTGAACAGATCGGAAAACTCGCCGACACTCCGGAACGCGCGGCATACTGGGGCTGGGTGCTGGACCGTGAAGAGGAACCGAAGGCGAGCGTGCCGTTTCTGGAACTTGGAATGAAATCGCAGGTGCCGCGGACTGCTGAATACGCTGCATACACGCTGATGGAAGTCTGGCTGGAACTTGGCGAGTGGGAAAAAGCGGAAGCGCAATTTCCAGCCGCGTCGAAACACCTGACGCTTCGGGAAAAACCGGCCTGGCTCGGTCGCATTGCGGAAGGGGCGCGGAAAGCGGGAGTGCTTAACGTTGCCGAACGCTGCGAACGCCGGCTCAAAAATCTTGGAAGATATTAAAATCGAAATATCAAAACATCAAAAAGTTTTTGAAGAGGGAGTCTGAGGGAGGAACAATTTCCAAAATGTTTCCCTCTCACGGCCGTCATCTCTTTACGGGCAGCTAGACGGCTCTCGGAGAGTGCCGCCGCGCGTGGGACCTTTTGTCGGGAATCTCATTGCGGATTTCTCGGAATAGGGAACACCAAATGCACGAAGCGATTTTAAAAATTAAAATTCATTTTTGCGTTCTTTCGCACATTTCGTGAATTTCGTGTCAGATTTTGTCCAATCTTTTTCCTCTCAGAGTATTTCTGCATCTCTTCAGCGCACTTTGCCGCCAACAACCGGCACGAAGATTCCGGAAGTACGTTTTTTCTGCCTTTTTCTTTCTCGGACTCCTTGCGCAAATTTCGTTTCACAGATAAAATGAAATGAAAGTTTGATTTCCCGCCGCGTTTCCGACATTGGAAGCGTTTTTTTGAACACTCGGCCTTACTCAGGAACGAAATATGAAGAAAAAAATCTCTCCGCGTCCGCTCATCCGTGCCGGTCTGGCACTGGCTTTGGGTCTGAATCTCCTTTCCGTTTCCGTCCCCCAATTGCTCGGAAGCGGAATTTACGAAAACCAGAAGATCGTCCTCCAAAAAGATGGGATCACCGTCGCGCCGACCGGAACCGTCGTATTTGCCGACACGTTTGAGACGAACACCGCCTGGGATCCCGAAAAGGTCAATAATTACCAGGATCTGCTGAAAATTACCTTCGGCAGTGAATTTCAGGGACAGAAATGCCTCATGATCTCCGGAAGAGAGATCGACCGGAAGATCGACACTGCCTGGAGCGTTTCGTCACGTCCCGTCAAAGTGCCTGCGGGAGCGTCGGAATTCGTGCTTTCCTTCCAGATCTACGCCGAAATGCAGCTCAAGGGAAACGGAAATGCCGGCGAAATGTGGCTCTCGCTCATTCGGTGGCACGATACAGACGGGAAAGAGTGCGGCCGAACGGTGATTCCGTTTGGTGCCTCACGCGGTAATTTTCAGGAGATCTCCATTCGCGATGCGGTTCCGGAAGGAGCCGTTTCGGCGGTCATTCAGCTCGGTTTCGATTACCCGAATGTGGATGATGGAAAGCTCTGTGCCGTGCGGAACGTCATGTTTTCGATGCTGAAGGATGACGGCACGAATGAGTTTTTCACGCACGGCGGTTCCTTCATTTCCGACATTTTCGAGACGGGGCGCGTCGCGTGGAAGGCGGATCTTCCGGAAGGAACGGCTTTGAAATTCCAGATCTCGACCGCGAATGTGCCGGGAAATGCCGAAAATTCAAATGCGGAGACCCCAAATGCCGAGTACTCTGAAATCACCTGGACTCCGTACGCTGGACCTGACGGTACGCCGGAGAGTTTCTGGACAGAACCGTTTACGGTGGACGCAAAGTATTTCCGCGTCAAGGCATTTCTCGTCCCGAACGGCCCCCAAACGCCGATTTTGAAGGAACTCTCCCTCACGCCTGCGGACTCCGCCAAACCGAAAATCATTCAGAATGCCCAAAACTGGACTCTGCGCGGCGACGCTTTTGATCCGCGCGTGAAGATCGTCAGCGAGTCCCCGACGACGGACGCAAAAACCGAGCTGGTCATTGAGATCACGGACGATTCTCCCGTTTTCATGGAAGGTGTTCAGGTTTCGGTCGACGAACAGGACGTGACTTCCGTCATTCGCCGTGAGGGAAACCGCCTCATTCTTCCGCCGGAAACCGAGTGGGCGGAGG
>JAFQUP010000026.1 GCA_017408405.1 Thermoguttaceae bacterium | reverse complement strand
GTTTTTTCTTTGGAGATTCCACCATGCCGAGACCAGATAGAAGATTCCACTTGTTGCGACACGGTTTGGATCAACTCGCATGATAGCCCGTTCGAGCAGTTCGCGGCTTTCCTCCGGGAAATCTCGAGTTGGACAAAGTATTTGCGTCATGGCGGCTTCGCCTGATTCTCTCGGACTGTACCAGATTCTTCGTATTGGAGTGGCCCACGGGATACCGCCGCCATTGATTCTCCAGTCCTGGAAAAGAAACGTCATGTCCAGCCCATTGGATTCGCGTTCCGCTTTCTCAAGACGCGCCTGCGCGAGATCAAATCCCATTTCAAGCCCTTGAAGGAGTTTGGCTTTGATCGCGGGTTCCTGTTCAAGGTGCCAGAGGAGTTCGAGCGAACTCTGCATTTGAAGCAGCGCGTAGGTTGGGACGAGTTTTCGGAGAGTGTCCGCGTCCAGAGTCAGGGTCTGTTCGGCGGCGGGACCCGCGAATTTTCTGTATTCTGAATAGTATTTTTCGGCTTTTAGGCGGAGGGATTCCGTTGAACTTTTTCGGCAAGTGTCCCATGCCGCCGCGTAAATCATTGGGAGGCGGGCAGCTTCGTGCGCGTAAACGTTCCACATTTTGGAGATCGTTCGTTTATCGCGAGTTCCGTCGAGGCGAAGGGAGTCAAAGTCGTTTTCCGGAATGACATTACGTATCATGCGGTCCGCGATGAGGCTCAGGACATTGGCGATCGCGTCTTTTTCTTTCGTGTCGTCAGCGCAGAGTGGGCTGCGGAAATAGTGCCAAAGTCCATGAACCGCGTGAGTATACTGGTCGCGGGAAGAGTTTGGGTAAACCGATTTTCCGTCCTCAGGAAGAACTGCCCGGGCAAGAAAACCTGGATCTGAATGGACCGTAGCGCAAAGCTCCACTCCGAGGAATATCTCGTGCGCGAGGCGTTTTAATTCGGCGAGGATTTTGGGATCTTTTTCGCATTCGGCACGACTCAGGACCGCGGTCATCCACGTTCCGGCAAAAATCATTCCGTCTTCCATTCCCGTGCCGTATCCGCATTCATTTGGGAAAAGGCGTTTTACCTCGTCCGGAGTTGGCAGATGCTGCTGGTATTTTCCGGGTTCCCAGCTCGTGAGGTAATCGTAAAAGATGCGCGTTTCAGGGATGAAAAATCGTTCCCATGAGACGTCCCACATTCCCTGAATATTTTGTTGGATATTTTCTTTCGCGGCGTTTTCGGGATTTTCCACTTCCTGATTTCCCGCGATATTTTGTTGAGATTGGGAGTTTTGATCAGCCGCGCGGAGAGCGACCTGTGTTTGCTGGGCGCGGAGACGCTCGGTGACGGCGGCCGCGGACGGAATGGCCCCCAGAAAAAAAACGGTTTTGGAGAAACTGCGTCTTGAGATCATTTCATGGTCCTTTTCTGAAAAAATTTACTCATGAGAGTTTAATCTTAATTTTACCTCAAAATTTTATGATGTCAAGTCATTTCAGTGGAGAAAAATCAAAAAAGAAAATTAAAGTCCCCAATTTTTGAAATTAAAGTTCAATAAATTCTTTTAATCTTCTGTTCGCGGAGGGATTGTCCGCCGTTCTTGAGCGTTCCTTAAGAGAAGTCTCTCCCCCTTGACAAAAATTTCAAAAGAGTTAAAATTTTAGTTTCTTTTAATTGAAATTTTCAATCAATCCGGTATTGAAGGATCTGATCGTCGTTTTTCCTGGTTTTAGCTTTTTTTCGTTAGGATTCCTTTCATGGCCATGACTCAAGGGCTAGCGTCCGTCTCCGCGAATCGTGCTCAACGGCCCCGGTCCGAACGGATCTGGAGTTTTGTTTTTCTGGACATCATTGCGCTGGCGATGCTGGTTTCGGTGATTTGCCACGCGCTTTACGGAGCACTTCCGCTTTATGTGGAGTCGATTGGAGGCAGTGCCGCGTTCAGCGGTCTGCTTACGGCGGTTTTCGCGCTTGCGGCAGGAGTTGGGCGCGTCGTAACGGGAGTGGTCGTTTGCCGATACGGTTGCCGAATTGTGCTGATTTTGGGAGGAGTACTTCTGGCCGCGGCAAATCTGGTGCCATTGATTTTTCCAGGTCTTGGAGTTCTTTTGGCCGTGCGATTTTTTCAGGGAGTTGGCTTTTCGCAGATTTCAACCGGATCGGCTAACGCTTCCGCGGAAGTGCTTCCCAAAAGCCGCCTTGGTGAGGGAATGGGTTACTATGGTTTGGGGCAGTCCATTTCCACCGTAATTGGGCCGTCACTCGGCTACTTTCTTTTTCATTATGGACGGAAAAGTACTTGGGGAAATGATGTCATCTGGTACGGAATGGTCCTGATTTCCCTGGTGCTGATTGTCTGTGCCTGGGTTTGCCGTTACTCTGTTCGCGGGGATGGGGAAGGTGAATCCGCGGACGGGAAAGAATGCGGGAAAGAATGCGGGAATTTTACCGTTTCCGCGGAGATGGAAAAGAGTTCTGAAGTATTTCCTGATCGCGCCATGGCAGTGGAAAGTGCCGAAAGGGGCATGGAGACCGTTGACACGCCGCGCGGGGTGGATCCCGTTTTCGAGCAGGAAATTCAGACCGGCGAGGATTGCTCGAAGGGAGTTGGGGATTCAGACGATAGTGCCCGCGTGAAAGTTGAAAGGCGGAATTTGGACAGGGATTTGGTGAACGGGGGAGAATCGGGTTCCGGAAGGCTTGGAGCGCGGATTTTGAGTAATTTTTTTGAGGCGGGAGCTCTTGGCATGGCACTCGTCTGCGGATTATTCATGTTCAGCTGCTCTTTTTACTCTTCATTCCTGATGCTTTTCGCGGAACGTAACGGCATTTCAAATCCACAGTGTTTTTTTCTCGGGACGGCTTTGGCAATGTTCGCGGTACGCCTTTTGGGAGGCAAACTTGGCGACAAATATCCGCCATTGACGGTTCTTCTGCCCACTCTTTTCGTTGGTTTACTTTCGTTTTGGGGGACGATATTCGCGCATTCCGCGCCGGCACTTTTTCTAACCGGAACATTTTACGGAATTAGCGTTGGATTGGGTTTTCCGCTTTTGAATACTTTGGCGTACCGATTGACGCCGAGTCATCGGTGGCACGCGTCTACCGCGACGTTTTTTCTTGGGTGCGACATAGGCTGGGCAGCCGGTTCGTATGCGTGGGGCTGCGTCATTGACGCGTTCGGATTTACTGCGGCTCTTTTGGCCTCCGGCTTACTCGTCGGAGTGACCGCGGGAACGGCAGTGAAAACTCTGAAATGATTTGAAGTGGGGCGGGTTGGTTTTAGTTAATAGAAAAACTGAATTGAGATAAAAAGGTCCCAATTCAGTTTTTCAGCAGGAGTTTTGTTTTTCTTTTACTTTTTTTATTTCCAGTTTGAGTGTTTTTTTATTCCTCAAACGTCTTTAGTGACTCCTGGAATTGGCGCGTCGTAAAGTCCATCGGCATTTGGAAGCACCGGCGGCGTGCTTTCGAGAGTGAGAGAATCGTGATTTTCGTAAATCATGTACGTTTTTCCGCTGTTTACGGCCTGATCCCACGTGACGACCTGTCCGGAATAGGTAGCCATTCGTCCCATAATTCCGATCATGCTGGCGGTAGCTCCCGCCCATCCCTCATGGTACTTTTTGTTTTCCTTGATGGCGTTGATCAAATCCGTGTGCTCCACATCGTACGGGTCGGGAAGCTTTTCGCCGCGCAGTTTTTTTCTCTGGACGGGTGCGCTTCCCTTTGTCCCATGGACAAATTCGTTGACGCAGTTCCACGTACCGGGTACCTGCCGGCTTTGGCTGAACATTCTGCGTCCGTCTTCATACTCGAATTCGACGGCATGATAGGCAAAGATTTCACCGACACGCGGAGTGGGTTTCGGAATGTATCTTGGAGCGCGTCCTCCCATCCCGTTGCACTTTACCGGATGGTAAAGCGGATCCCAGTTTCCGAGTACGATGTTTCCAATGTCCAGATTATGGACGTGCTGTTCAAGGATATTGTCCCCGCAGAGCCAGACGTAATAGTATCTGTTTCTGATTTGTCTCTGCATTTCGGTTGGCTCTTCTCCCGTTCCTCGAACCGGGATTCCTCCCATGTTCCAGTAGACCGTGGTGAAGAGGATGTCGCCGTACTTTTTATTTTCAAGAATATCGCGGAGTCCATCCAAGTAAACCGTTTGGTGTCGTCTCTGCATTCCGACGCCAACTTTGAGATTTTTTTCCTCAGCCAGTTTGTTCACTTCCATGAGCATTCGGTAACCGTATGAATCGACGCAGCATGGTTTTTCGAGGAAACAGTTTAGTCCCTTTTCGACCGCGTATTGATAGTGGATGGGACGAAAACCCGGGGGAGTGGTGAGGATGGCGTAGACGGCGCCGTTGGCCACAGCGTAGTCGATGGCTTTTCGGTAAGCGTCAAATCCGGTAAATCCAGCTTCCTGCGGCAAATCGTAGTTTTTAAGCGCTTTTTCCGTCTGGTCAGGAAAGACGTCGCCAACGGCGATGATTTTTGTGTTTGGATTTTTCAGAAAGTTCGCGGCAGCACCAGTTCCGCGTCCTCCACAACCGATCAGAACGGCTTTAATCGTTTCGTCGGTTCCTTCCGCGTACGCGTTGGAAACGACAGATGCCGCTGCCGCGCTGAGGATGATTCCGGATTTCGTCATGAAATTTCGGTTCAGCATGAGAGACTCCTTTGGCTTTGAAATTGAGGGAATTTTTATGGAGGGATGGAATTTCATGAATTCCTGACAGTTTTTTCATCATACCACAAACCGCGCGAGAAATCAATCCTTTTTTTCCGCAAATTTTAATCTTTTTTCCGCAGAAAGAGATTTGGATGATTTTGAATCAGAATCGTTCCTGAGTCTCAAATTGCGGAAAATCAGGAAATTTTGATTAAATTTTAAAAAAAGGTTGACAAAATTGAAAATTTAGTTAAAATGGAGAGAATTGAGAGTAATCAATGGGAAGAATTGAAATTTGGAAAAGGCATTGCCATTCACCAAACGCCGGGAAACGTAATTCGTATTCGGCATTTTGGGTGTCTTGGGGCGGCAGTTCAAGCGGCGGTAAATCGCGTAAGGGCTTCTGTCCGCTGATTTCAGTGAATTTCGTTTGACTGAGAGTATTTAGGGGTGGATTTTTGCTCGTAAGAGCGGCACCAAGAGGAATCTCATGGAAGAAAAAAATCGTTCAGGATTTGAAAACTACGGAACGCGCGTTCTTTTTTCGTTAACGCTTGCTGCAGTGCTTTTCAGCATATCCGGGTGTTTTGAGACGAACGGCGTCGGGAAAGGTTTGTCGCTGAATGGAAACGTCGATAACCGTCAAATGAATATTTCCTATTTGATCTCGGAGCGAATTGGCGAGGTTAAGGCCGAGGAAGGTGATCGGGTCCGAAAAGGCGACCTTCTGGGCACACTTGAGACGGTTCGCATTGAAAATCAGGTAGCGGAGGCCGAGGCAGACGTGGCTGCGTCGAAAGCGGCGGTTCAGGTGGCGAAGGAGGCGATTCTGATTGCGGAAAAGGCGTCGTTAGCGGCAGACGCGGGAGCGCAGGCGGCTGAAGCGGAGTATGAGAAGGCGGAGAACGGTAGCCGGAAGGAAGACATCGCGCTGGCGGAGGCGGGAGTTGAGATTTTTGATGTTCAGATTCCGGCCGCAAAGAATTACTACGAACGTAACCTGAAATTAGCGCATTCCAGCGCGGTTTCCGAGCAGGAATTCGAGAACGCGGAGTCTGAGTATCGGAAACTTGAGGCACAAAAAAAGCTGGCGGAACGGAATCTTGAAAAGTACCGAAATGGAACACGTGAAGAGGAGAAAGCGATGGCGAAGGCCTCCATGCTTCAGGCGCAGGCAACCGCGGGTCAGATGAAAGCGCAGCATGAGCAGAGTAAAGCGCAGCTGGTCCAGGCGGAAGCGAATCTCGCGCGAGCGGAAGCTATCCTGAAAATTCGGAAGCAGACGCTGGCGGACTGTCAGCTTTTCGCGCCGTGTGATGGAATTATCCGGAGCCGGATTCTTGAGCCGGGTGAGTTGGCTTCTCCGCAGATGCCGGCATTTACGCTGGCGGTGATTTCACCGAAGTGGATTCGGGTTTACGTTGAGGAACCGGATTTACCCCGGATCAAAATGGGGGGAAAAGCTGAAGTTCGAATGGACGGGAGAGAAGAAGGCTGGGAAGGATGGGTTGGATTTATTTCACCCAATGCCGAATTTACCCCGAAAAGCGTTGAAACGCGTGAGCTTCGTACTTCACTGGTTTACGAAGTGCGGGTTTTCGTGAAGGATGAGGACGATATTTTGAAACTTGGCGCTCCGGTAAGCGTTTTGTTTAATGAATGATTTTGGATCGTGAATAGCGGAAAAGCCTCGTTTTGAAATAGAGGCTTTCATTTTGTTTTTCTGTTCTGATTTTTGTTAGTGATTACTCCCTTAAATTTGGCTGGCCATGATCATTGAATGTCAAAATTTGAGCAAAACGTTTAAGCAGGGGCAGGAAAAAGTTCACGCACTGAGTGACGTTTCTTTTGAGCTTGAAGCAGGCAAAATCATTGGTCTTCTCGGTCCGGATGGTGCCGGGAAGACGACCTTGATGCGTCATTTGTGTGGTTTGCTGCGTCCAGACGGGGGCTCAGTGAAGGTTTTGGGAGTTGATTCAGTCCTTGGAGCGAATCAGATTCAGAATCAAATTGGGTATGTTCCGCAGAAATTCGGTCTCTATGAAAATCTTTCGATTTCGGAGAACATTAATCTTTACGCTCGTCTTCACGGAGTGTCGGATGAGGAATTGGCGCAAAGGGTTCCGCGGCTTTTGGAAATTACTCGTCTTTCGCGTTTTACGAAACGTATGGCCGGGAAACTTTCTGGCGGGATGAAGCAGAAACTGGCGTTAATTTGCGCTCTGGTTTCTCGTCCGCGGTTAATGCTTTTGGATGAACCGACGGTAGGGGTTGACGTTTTGGCGCGTCGTGAAATGTGGAGCATTCTCCGTCAGTTTGTCGAAGAGGAGGCAATGACGATTATCGCGAGTACCGCGTACCTTGATGAAGCGGATTACTGTGATCAGACTCTGATTCTCTTTGAAGGGCGTCTGCTTGCGCAGGGAACTCCGGACGAAATCCGGAAAATGGCTGAACGTTTTGTGGAGGATCCCACGTTCGAGGAGGCGTTTCAGCTTCTTATTTGCGGTTCAGTTCCGGAACGTTTGACGCGGCGGAATCCTGTCCGTGAAGATGCTCCGGTTCGGATTGAGGTTCAGGACCTGGTTCAGCGTTTTGGTGATTTCACGGCGGTGGATCACCTTTCCTTTCAGATTCGGAGCGGTGAGATTTTTGGTCTTTTGGGAGCGAATGGAGCTGGAAAAACGACAACATTCCGAATGCTTTGCGGTTTGAATCAGGCGACGGAAGGAAAGATTACCGTTGATGGGGAACCTCTTGCGCGGAATCTTGAGCGGATGCGCAGTCAAACGGGGTACGTGGCGCAGAAATTCTCGCTTTACGCGGATCTTTCCGTTCGCCAGAATATGGAATTCTTTGGTGGTGCGTACGGTGTTCGCGGGAAACTTCTCCAAGAGCGTATTGATTGGGCGATGGAGACGTTTCAGTTAAAGCCTTTTGCCCGAATGAACGCCGAGAAGCTGGCGATGGGATTCAAACGGCGTTTGGCAATGGCCTGTGCCCTGCTCCACCAGCCGTCCATCGTTTTTCTGGATGAGGCGACATCGGGAACGGATCCGATTTCAAGACATGAATTTTGGCGCAAGATTCTTGATTTGGCGGATTCCGGAGTAGCCGTCATCATCACGACTCATTTCATGGACGAGGCGCAGTACTGTGACCGGATTCTCATCATGCGCGACGGTCTTTCCATCGCGGTTGGAAGTGTCGATGAAATTTGTCGGCAGGGAGGGAACGCGGCTACCCTTGAGGAGGCTTTCGTGAATCTGGTTACGTGAACCGGAAATTCAGGAATAAAGAATAGGCATTGAGTTTTGGGAAGTCTCGAAGAGTATTTGGGAAAACGATGAATTTAAGACGCATTTCAGCTTTGATCGTTAAAGAATTTCGGCAACTGATCCGCGATCCGCTGAGTATCGGGCTTGGGATTCTTCTGCCGGCCGTCCTGCTTTTGATTTGCGGATATGGAATGTCCACGGATATCCGAAATATCAAAATGGTACTCGTCATTCCTGAAACCTCGGAAGAGGCGAACCAAATCGCGGCCCGATTTCGTTCCAATGGATTCTTTCACTCGGTGGTGGTTCACTCAACGGCGGAGGCGGAGCGGATGCTTCATCGGCATGAAGTGGATATGTGCCTTTTTTTACCGCATGATTTTTCAAAAAAGTGCAGGGAACGAAACGCGGAAGTATTTCTTGCCGTTAACGCTTCCAATCCGAGTCCCGCTCTGTTGAAAAAGGGCTATGTCCAGACCGTATTGGCTGAAATGGCACCGCGGATTTTCAGTGACCTGCCCGCCGGTTCCGCCAATGGCATCTTTTCTTCTGATGGGTTAATCATTCATTCGCGGCAGTGGTTCAATGAGGAAAATCGAAGTGCTTTTTCCATTGTTCCCGGAATCATCGTCATCATCCTCACTATCATTGGTGCCCTGCTCACTTCAATGGTTATGGCTCGAGAATACGAATTGGGGAATCTTGAGAGTATGTTCGTCACGCCAATGCGTTCCTCGGAGATTCTGCTTGCCAAAATGACAGTCAATTTCGGTTTGGGAATGGTCGGTTTGGGAATTTCGATTTTCATCGGCTGTTTCCTGTTTGGTGTTCCGATGCGCGGTAATCCGTTGATTCTCGTGGGCGGGTCATCCCTTTACCTGATTGTTTCACTGAGTATTGGTCTTTTGATTTCCAGTTTGACCAAAAACCAGTTTTTGGCGGTTTCGTGCACGATCATCACGACTTTTCTTCCTTCTTATCTCTTGTCCGGATTTCTCTTTGAGATTAAGAGTATGCCTGGTTTCCTTCAGGTACTCACCCGGTTTATTCCGGCAAGATATTACGTTGATTTTCTTCAGACGTCTTTCCTCGTTGGAGACGTTTGGCCGAATATCATCAAAAACCTTTCCGTGCTGGCGGCTTTCGCTTCCTTTTTTTTCGTACTGGCGAAGATCAAAAACCCGAAACGGCTTTAGCGCGAAAATCTTTTGGGGAAGCTGCCGGAAGCTCCCGCGTTTTGTTTCGTGTTCCCGTCACCTGAATTTCATTTTCAGTTTTCCTTTTGCCAACTTGAAACTTTTCCGGCTGTTTCCTTTTCAAATCCGGAAAATTTCCAGACCTGGTTTTCCCGAAAAGGTCGTTTTTTGAGGAAAGAATACTCATGAAAGTCCTGAATCGCCTTGCCGCGTTACTTAAGAAAGAACTGCTTCAGCTTCTGAAGAATCCCAAAATGCGTCTTTCTCTTTTCATCCCGCCAGTCGTTCAGCTGGTTCTTTTGGGGTATGCCGCGACATTGGAACTGAAAGAAGTTGACTGCGCGGTTCTTGACCATTCGCGCACGGCGGAATCGAGAGAGATTAAGAGCCGTTTTCAGGGATCGCCGACGTTTGTCGTTCAGCCCGATCTTGAGTCGGAGGAGGACCTCAAGTTCCGGATGGAAAATCGAAAGATTCAGCTGGCTCTGGTGATTCCAGAGGAGTTTGCTCGTGCGAAGGCGGGGCATTCCCAGCCTGAGGTTCAGGTTCTCGTGGACGGAAGAAACGCGAACAGCGCGGGACTGGCGATGACCTATGCCGCGGAAATTCTCAGAGATTACGCCGCTTCAAAAATGGAAAACGCCAAAGCTTTTCGTGTTCAGACGCGCGGATGGCATAATCCGAATTTCAATATGCAGTATTTCATGATTCCCACTCTGTTGGTGCTGATCAGTCTCATTGATGTGCTCATGATTAGCGCACTTTCTATCGCGCGAGAACGTGAGGATGGAACGTTTGAGCAGTTGAGGATGACTCCATTCGCGACCTGGGAGATTCTTCTGGTCAAAGGCTGCGCGACACTCTGCATTGCCCTGGGACCCATTTCAACCTGCCTTTTCTTCATTCATTTCTGGTTTCATATTCCATTTCAGGGGTCATGCCTGCTTTTAGCCGCTCTTTTGGGAACGTTCGTTTCGGCTTCCATTTCTATTGGGCTTTTTGTTTCAAGCCTGACACGAAATCTTCAACAGTCCATGCTCGGGATTTTTATGGTCATCGTGCCGTTTGGAATGCTTTCTGGAATGGCTACGCCGCTGGAATCGATGCCGCCCGTTTTTCAGACCGTGATGCTTGCCAATCCCCTTCGGCACGGTATTGAGGCATTGCCGCGAATTTTTTTGGAGGGAGTGGCTTTTTCTGAATTAAGCCATATTTTCTATTTTCTCATTTCGATTACTTTGGTCGCGTTTACTTTAGCCTATGTTTCATTCGCGAGGCAAAGGTAACGAAATTTGCCGAAATTATGGGGAAATTCTCAAAAATCAACTTCCTGAAAAAGATGATTTTGATTTTTGACCGCGTTGTTGAAGTTTAGCGTATTTCCGACCGTGCGAAAACCCAAGGGGCTTTTCGTTTTAAAATTCATTGGATTTTCTTGCGGAAAAGAGTATTGAGAAAAAGTGTTTTTGCCTATTCTTGAGATCTTTCCTGGATTCTTAAATTTTCAAAGTGGATGAAATAAAAAACTAAAGAAATCTGGGCAAAACTGTCTAAATAAATTGATATTGACGGATTGTTTTTGAGGACACTCCCTTTCATTGAGGGACAAAACTTCAGGAATTTCAAAAATTTTGACGATATTGAGAGAGTGGCACTTGACAAAAATAAAATTCGTGTTAAAATACCACATTTAGTAGAGCTGGTTTTAATTTATACCATATCTGGACAAAAGGGAATTCGGTGAAAAGCCGGGACGGTCCTCGCCGCTGTGTCCGGAATTGAAGCGCTCATTCTGAAAAGCCATTGACAGAGGCTTGGTTTTCATGAGGAATGGAAATTAAGATTGAATTTGTCGAGAAGGCGGGCGCAGATTGCCGGGAGTCAGAAAACCTGCCAGCTCTTGGGTGAACTTGGCTGTCGCGATGGACGGCAGCGGTTCAAAACTGAAAAGCGCGAAACGTTAAATCGGTTTGAGCGGGTAATTGGGCAAATGGATTTTACGTGGTGAAATTTGCCATGACGATTTGCCGAGTGATTCAGTGAGAGATTTTGGTAAAGTAAATGCTGAAGTTTTCAGCATGGAGTGAGGTTCATTATGATTCTTTCTGGTTTGAAGATTCGAGAGGAGATTCAGCGTGGAACGATTCACATTGAGCCTTTTCGTGAAAAGCAGCTGAATCCGAACAGCTACAATTTGCGGCTTCATGATGAACTTCTCGTTTATTCTGACGATCTTCTGGACGTGAAGAAACCGAACGCCTATGAAATTCTTCGTATTCCGCCAGAGGGGATTGTCCTGAAACCGGGTACGCTTTACCTTGGACGCACGATGGAATTTACGCGGACGGAGAAATTTGTTCCGATGCTCGAAGGGCGTTCCTCAATGGGGCGGCTCGGGCTTTTTGTCCACGTTACTGCCGGGTTTGGGGACGTGGGTTTTGCCGGTTTTTGGACGTTGGAGATTCACGCGGTTCAGCCTATTCGCATTTACGCGGGGATTGAGGTCTGCCAAATCTACTATCACACGATTTACGGGGATTACGAAACCTATTCTCAGGGAAAGTATCAAAACAATTCGGGAATCCAGCCCAGTTTATCTTGGAAAGATTTCCAATAGTTTCTGTTTTTTCCACTTGATTGATGAACGTCTGATTCTGGACGCGGGGATTTTTTTGCTCTTTTTCAGATTTTTTGTTAAAATAAAGCAAAAAGAAAGGCTTTTTCATGAATACTTCGGCTGGCGCGGCTTCTGTTTCGGAACTGAAATTTAATTCATTTACGCCCGCGGACTCAATAGTTTCCGTTGGTTCTTCTTTTGGTTTGACGAGCATTCTGAAGCGTGACGGACGGAGAGTTTCATTTGATCCAGAAAAGATTTTGGCCGCGTTACGGAAGGCTTTTGCCGCGGAAAATGATTCTGTTTCGGAACAGACGCTTGCTGAACTGGAGCGGAGAATTGAAGAGAAAGTCTGCTGGGAGTCTCGAAATTCACGGAAGACCGCGAATGAGGGAAAGGCGAGCGGCGGAGCCGTGAATGAGGAAACCTTGCCGGGAGTTGAGGACATTCAGGACGCGGTTGAGGCGGTTCTCATGGAGTCTGGATTCGTGAAGGTCAGTCGGCGGTACGTACTTTACCGCGCGGAAAGAACGCGTATTCGTGAACGGAATAATCGTTTGATGAAAACGTACGAAGACCTTACCTTTAAAGATGCCAAAGACAGCGACGTCAAGCGTGAAAATGCCAACGTCAACGGTGACACGGCCATGGGCCTCATGCTCAAGTATGGTTCAGAGGGTGCGAAGGAGTTTTGCCTCACGCACATTCTGAATCCTCTTCACGCCCAGGCGCATGGTGACGGAGATATTCATATTCACGATATGGATTTTTACGCGATGACGACGACCTGTTGCCAGATCGACCTTCTCCGGCTTTTCAAAGGCGGCTTTGGTACCGGACATGGTGAATTGCGGGAGCCGAACGATATTCAGTCTTATGCCGCGCTCGCCTGCATCGCGATTCAGGCCAATCAAAATGACCAGCATGGCGGACAGAGCATTCCCAATTTTGATTACGCGATGGCTCCGGGAGTGACGCGAACTTTTCAGAAACTTTTCATTAAAAATTTCCTCAAGGCACTTGAGCTTGCGGAAGTTTTCAGCTCTGGAGAAATTTGGGAACTGGAGGCGGTTTCTGATTTGGGGACTGATTCATCTGAAAAAACGCTCAAGCTCAAGCTGGAACGGGTGGAAACATTTTGTCAGGAACTGCTTCGCGCGAATATTCCGCTCAAACTTGAGGAACACGCGGATTTTTGCCGTGCGCTTGGTGGCAAGATTTTGGCAGAGCGTGAGTTTTTGGGATTTTCGGAGGATGTTTTAGGAAAGGCGGAGCGTTTTGCTGTTCGCTCCTCACTCCAGGAGACAGAACGTGCCGTTTATCAGGCGATGGAAGCTCTCATTCATAATTTGAACACGATGCATTCGAGAGCCGGCGCGCAGACGCCGTTTTCGTCGATCAATTACGGCATGGACACTTCGCCGGAAGGGAGAATGGTCGTTCGCAATGTCCTTTTGGCGCAGGAAGCCGGTTTGGGGAATGGCGAGACACCAATTTTTCCTATTCATATTTACCGGGTAAAGGAAGGAATCAACGCGGCACAGGGGGAGCCAAACTACGATCTGTTTCAGCTGGCCTGCCGCGTTAGCGCGAAGAGGCTTTTTCCAAATTTTTCTTTTCAGGACGCGCCGTTTAATCTTAAAGCGTATCGACCAGGACATCCGGAAACGGAAATCTCGTATATGGGGTGCCGAACGCGTGTCATTGGAAATGTTTTTGACCCGGAAAAGGAGATTTCTTACTCTCGAGGCAATTTGAGTTTCACTTCAATCAATCTTCCGCGCATAGCCATTCGCGCGAAAAAGGATACGAGCTGGTTCTTTGAGGAATTACGGCGCAAACTTGAGCTGTGCGTGGACCAGCTGCTTGAACGCTTTGCTCTTCAATGTTCGAAAAGAGTCAAAAATTTCCCATTTCTCATGGGACAGGGAGTTTGGCTTGACAGTGAGAAGCTCAAAGAAAACGATACGATTGGTGACGTTCTCCGTCACGGGACGCTTTCTGTCGGATTCATTGGGTTAGCTGAAACCCTGAAATTATTGACTGGTTTTCACCATGGCGAAAAAGAATCATCTCAGGAATTAGGACTGAAAATCGTTTCTTTCATGAGAGAGTTTCTTGATCGGAAAAGTGAGGAAACGCGTCTGAATTTTACCCTGCTCGCGACACCGGCGGAGGGGCTTTCCGGGAGGTTTCTCCGGATGGATCGAAAACGTTACGGGGTGATTGAGGGGGTGACTGACCACGAATACTACTCGAACAGTTTTCATATTCCGGTTTATTTTCCGATTTCAGCTTTCGACAAGATTCGGCTTGAAGCTCCATACCATGCCTTGACGAATGCCGGCCACATCACCTACATTGAGTTGGACGGTGACCTGACGCAAAATCCGGAAGCTTTTGAGCGGATTATTCATGCCATGCGCAAAGCGGGAATTGGATATGGCGCCATTAATCATCCGGTGGATCGTGATCCGGTTTGCGGTTTCCGCGGCGTCATTCATGATTGCTGCCCAAAGTGCGGGCGTCTGGAGGGAGACGTTCCTTTTGAGAGAATCCGAAGAATTACCGGCTATCTCGTTGGAACCCTTGACCGATTCAATGACGCGAAGCGGTCCGAAGTGGAGGAGCGTCTCATTCAGGATGCCCAAAAGTTTGGAAATTGGGAACGGTGACGAGCTTTTTTGCTTTCCCTTTTTAATTTCATTTTTTTACTTTTCATCAGATTACGGCTTTGAACTTAAAGCGCACATGAATTTTGTCCTCCTGGATGTCGCGGTCGAAAGCGGGAGGGGAACCGCTCCGCAAGCGGCAGGAATCAGGGCAAAATTCAGAAGAAACGAGAAAACGATGCCTTTTGAAAATACCTCACTCTCAATGAATCAGTCTCATTCCAGAGACACTGTTTTTTCCGGAACGGGAGAGTTACTGTTGAAGTCAGTTCCACTTAACAAAATCACCCTTCGTGTCGCGGGAATTGTTGGCGAATCCGTTACGGATGGTCCTGGAATTCGATTTGTGCTTTTTGTTCAGGGGTGTCCGAGACGATGTCCCGGCTGCCATAATCCGCAGACGCAGTGTCTGGGCGGCGGTACTTTCATGACGGCTGGGGAGATCATGGAAAGGATAGAGAAAGATCCGCTTATTTCAGGCATCACCTTTTCTGGCGGTGAGCCGTTTCTTCAGGCGGAAAAGCTCGTGCCGATTGCCCGGGAATGCCGACGGCGCGGTCTGAATGTCATGACCTATTCCGGATGGACTTTTGAAGAACTGCTTGAGAAAAATGATCCGGCCTGGAACGCGCTGATTGAACTCTCCGACATTATCGTGGACGGTCCCTATCTTCAGGAGTTTCGTTCTTCGCTGGTCAAATTTCGCGGCTCGACGAATCAGCGTCTCGTGAATGTCGCGCTTTCTCTCAAGACACATTCCGTTCAAACGCTTTGAGGAATTGGGTTTGGATAGGAATTCTTTTCTGAAGGATCTTCAAAATCTCGTTTTTCTCACTGGGAAGAGATTTGAAGCATCCTTTAAATTAACCGCGACCGGGCGGCGTGAGGAGAATTTGGCTGGCTTGAAGCAGGAATGAATCAGCGTTAAGGGGAAGGTTGAGATTCTGCGCGGTTTTTTATGGAAAATTGATTTTCATTTTACCGTGACTTACGAAATGTCCGCGGATGGAACGAATTTTGTTGTTTCTGACAAAAACTTTCTTTTTTTAACGGGAATAAGTGATTTTGGAAGATTAAACTTTTCCGGGGGCCATTGACAAAAGATTGCGTGTCGGTTAAGATGGAAAAAGTCGTTTTAGTCGGAAATTGCCTTGGTTTTTAATCTTCCAGAAATTCAGGAGTGAAAAAATGAAAAGACTTTTAGGAACTTTATCGCTTTTCTGTCTGTTTAATGTTTGCGTACTGCTGAACGCGTTTGGATTTGAGAAATTCAATGTTTGGCCGGACACACCGCCGAAATGGGAAGAAGGTCAGGCCATACCGGTCCTCGAATGGTGGACTCCTGAAAACAAAACTTCGGACGCGTGCTTAATTATCGCGCCCGGCGGCGCGTATATGGGGGTAGCGTACGATTACGAAGGAGTTCCTGCCCGAGATTTTTTCCTGAAAAAGGGCGTGACTGTCGTCATGCTTCGCTACCGGGTGCCGCGTCCGAAAGCGATGCCGAAGCATATGTCAGCCTGGCAGGACGCGCAGCGGGCGGTTCGTTTCGTTCGCGCTCACGCGCAGGAATGGGGAATCAATCCGGAAAAGATTGGTTTCATGGGATTTTCCGCCGGTGGTCATCTTACTCTCATGACGGCGACGACGAGTCTTACGCCTGCCTACGAACCGGTTGATGAGCTGGACAAAGTTCCATGTCACGTTAACTTTGCCGTTCCAATTTATCCGGCCTATGTCCTGAAAGATGGAGCGGACGGAACCAATGCCGGTAAAGGAAATGATTCAGAATTCGTCGCGGACTTTGCGTTTGATGAGAAAACGCCCATCATGTGCCTTATCCATGGTGACGGCGACGGATATTCTCCCATGGGATCAGTTTCTGTCTACCATAAACTCCGAACGATGAATATTCCGGCTGAAATTCACGTCTACGCGCTGGCGAATCATGCTTTCCGCAACTGCAAACCGGAAGACCCCATGATGTTCTGGAAAGACCGCGTTTACGCCTGGATGAAAGTAATGAAAATCGCAAAGTAGTCAAAAACGTCAAAAGACAGATTGAATAAAAAAGAGGCAGACCGTGTCCAGAGTAAATTGGAGGCGGTCTGTTTTCACGTTTTGAGGGCTGATTTTTTGAAGGTTTCTGAATTCAGGTTTTAAATGTTATTTTGAGTCGTGGTCAGTAAGTCAGTTTGGTTGGATTGGATCTTTCGGGGCTTGGATTGGTGAAACAGTGCGGTCTCACTCCGTGAATTTCGGGACCGAGATTGGGGTCAGGGTAAGGATCAAAGCGTGTCGCGCGCCGGGTTTGGACGTTGGCTGGAGCAGGTTCTAGCGAGGGGTGCCCAAACTGTTGATTACCCGCGCAGCCGGAGAGGAAAAGAACGTACCCGCAGAGGAGAAGAAGAGCGTTTTTTTTCAGGAAAGCCTTCCTGGTTCGGCCGATAGTTTCTGGCGTGTTTACGTTTTGAAAATTCATGTTCATCAGAAATGAGCAAAATTTCATGGCTGAGAGTCTCCTTCCGGTAAATAGGCAGCCAAAACGACCGCGGACACGCTGCTTAGTTTGATTTTGCCGAGAGATGCCGGCAGGATGACGGATTCGCCCTGAAGCATGGGGCTTTCGAGTCCCTCCACCTTCAGTTCCCCGCGAATGACGGTCAGAACATGGCATGAACGCGAAGTGTTTACCCAGTGTTGATTTGGGGATGGGCCTGGTTTTTGCCCTTTCTCGTCAACGCAATCGGTTTCTCCAAAGGTAAGACGTTCCAGGCAGAAGGTTTGCGATTCCACGAGAAGTTCTCTTCCTTCTCCCAAGAGTTGAGGAGTGATTGGGCCAGAATTCCAAAGTTCCGGTTTGAGAGACTCAAGTGCCTGGCGGACGTGAAGCTCACGCTTTTTTCCGTGCGCGTCTTCCCGATTCCAGTCGTAGAGGCGGAATGTCAGGTCGCTGCACTGCTGAATTTCGTAAAGGAAAATACCGGCTCCTAAAGAATGAACGGTTCCCGCGGGAAGGAAATAGCATTCGCCATTTAACGGTTCGCGCTTGAAAAGAATGGACTCCAATTCATCATTTTTCAGGGCGTTTTCGACGTCTTCCCGCGTAACTGGATGCTGGAATCCGAGAGTAAGCTGACTTCCGGGGGCAACCTGAAGGACAACCCACGCTTCTGATTTCGCGGAATCGGACAGATTATTTTTCTTAACGTACTCTTCGTTGGGGTGGACCTGAACGGAAAGCTGCCTGTTCGCGTCCAGGAATTTTACCATAAGCGGAAATCTGGCCAGCTTGGAATTCGCGTGCGGCCCCAAAAGTTCTTCCCGATAATTGTCGAAAATGTTTTGGATAGATTGACCGGCAAGCGGTCCGTTTTGAACGATATTTACCCCTCTGGGATGGCTCGAGACATCCCACGATTCGGCAAAGGAGTCTCCTTCGGGCAGTTTTCTGCCCAGAAAGGTTTCGAGCTTTCGCCCGCCCCAGATTGCGGTTTGGTAAATGGGAGTCATTCTCAGCGGATACAGCATGAAAATAATTAAATTCGTTCCGAAAGAGAGCGGCTCTCCCACGGAATGCGTGAATTGAAATGAAGTTTAAAAATAAAAAAGTTAAAGTGGAGTTTTTTCGTAAAATACCGCGAAAAACGTCCTAACTTACGCGAATATGCCAAAAAAAGAGCGGATCTGATTCCGGCAAGGGTTAATCTTTAACTCAGTATAGCACATTTTTTCATTTGACGCTAGGTCAGTTTCGTGAATTTGGGAGAAATATGTCGAAAATGTTCTGGAAATTTTTTGGGAAATATTCGTTAAATTGCCCTGCCCCCTACTTGATTTCTTCAGATTTTTCGAGTATAATATGTCGAAATTTTGAATTGAGAGTTTTGGGCTATCAAGCACAGGAGGCTTTAATGAGCGAATCCAACGGAAAAGAAGAAGCGATCGAAGTGACTGGCATCGTCCGTGAAGCCGTCCGCGGTGCGTTTCGTGTTCAGCTTGAAAACAGTGAACACATCGTTTTGTGTCATCTTGGCGGAAAAATGCGAAAAAACTATATTCGTGTCGTTCCGGGCGATAAAGTTGTCGTGGAAGTCAGTCCGTATGATTTCACGAAAGGACGCATTACTTACCGTGACCGCGGTTAAGATCGCGTGATCCGTGATTTGGGAAGATAAACGGTTTGACCTGGCGCTAAGCCGCTTAATGGAGGAGTTGAGAGACTTCTCTTTTTTTGTGGGGGGGCGTCTCGCGTGAATTTTATTCGCGGCGAGTACTTGCCGCGCTGCTGAATATCGGCCCTATCGAGCGCGACCCCGACCGGATTCGCGAGGTCTACGAGATCGGAAGAACTGAGGGACGAAAACGTCTCGCGGAAGTGCGGGATTTTTTGAAATGATGCGGGCTGACGGCGGTTCAGTCTTCCATGAAAACGCGGATGGTGAGGTCGAATTGACCGTCTGGGTGAGTCCGTTTTTCCTGAATGACCGCGTAGAGGTACTTGCCTGCGTCCATGAGCCGGGAAAGTATCTCGTTTTGGGCACGCGGAATGTACCCGATCCGCTGTTTCGGCCGGTCTTTTGGCGAGACGAAAATCTGGATCGCCCGCTCGTCGTATTCGTTTTGGGGTTCTCGAAGGAGTTCAAGCCGAAATCCTGGAACGAGAAAGACTTCGATTTCCTGAAGATTTTCGGCAAAGAAAAGACCCGCAACGTAGGTCTCGAGGAGAAAGATCTCCTGCTGAAACGGTTTTTTCTGCCGGCCGTCTGTCGGCGTGAGGTGCCAGAACGGTGTTTGCGGCATCGAGGGGATCATTCCTCCCATTCGTCATCCTCCATTGTTTCACACTGTGCGCGCAGTTCTTCAAGTCGGTCTTCGCATTTTTCCTGCGCGGCTTCAAGGTATGCCCGCTGTTTTTCCAGAGTTTCCCGGTATTCTGTGACAGCGAGTTCATCCTGGAGAAATTCCTCAAATTTGAGCGGGTAGGAATTTTTTTCCAGTTCGATCCGTTTAAGGATTCGGACACGAGTTTCCAGGAGCTGATTTCGGGTCGCGCAGAGGTCCCGAAACGCCTTTTCTTCGGCATCCTCTGAGAGTTTCTTTCCGGACGCATCCACCGCCGGGATGATCGGTCTCACGAGATGAAAGATGCCCTTGATCACGTCGTAGTCCATCGTCTCAAACGCTTCCTGCGCGGCTTCCATGAAGCGTTCCTGCACGTCGGTCCTGTCCGGATTCAGGTCCGGGTGAAGATTCCGCATGATCGTGAAGTACTTTTTTTTCAGGTCTGCTTTCTGCTCTTTGGAAAGTTCTTTTTCAAACGCGGACCATACCGTGTTTTTTTTCATCGAGTCTTTCCAGCCCTCGCGTTCCATCTCGAGCTGTTCGTCGATCTGCGTTTCGTCCGGTTTTTCTCCACGATTCAGGGATTGAAGGAAAAGCGCGATCTTGCGTTTCAGCCAACGTACTTCTTCCGTCAACTCTGAACATTCATTTTCCAGCTCGCCGACAGCCTGGAGATATTTGGCGAGGATCGCCGGTTTTTTAAAGCGGATCAGTTCATCGTATTCGAGAAAAAGTTCCGAAATCTCTTTTCGCAGGGACTCGGTCAGAGTCAGGAGCTGCGCGTACGTAAGCGGATCTTCATTCATTGAGAGGCCTTTTCGCCGGAGTTGATCTAAAGTTGGAAACTCCCCGAATATGCGTGAAATGACGGGGAGTTTTGCGGTCTCAGCCGATTTTCAGCCGATTTTTACGCTGATTTTGGCCGATTTTCGGGGCGGTTTCGGATGAGATCCCTGACGAAGATCCCGATCCGATGCCGCGTTTACGGAAGCGTGCGGGCCGGGACGCCTTCAAATGTGAGTTTCACGGGTTTGATGGTCCCGTCGGGATTGAATTCCATCTTTTCGATGCACGTGCAGCGGTGATTTCCGTGGGTCTCGGTCAGCGGGCGGCGATGGTAGACGACGTACCATTCGTCGGTTCCCGGAATGTTCATGACGCTGTGGTGTCCCGAACCTCTGGCGACGTTCAGGTCCGATTCGATGATTTTCCCGATCCGTTCGTGCGGGCCAAAGAGTGAGTCGGAAATG
>JAFQUP010000168.1 GCA_017408405.1 Thermoguttaceae bacterium | reverse complement strand
GTACGGGAAACGAAGGAGACGCAGCTTGCGTTTGACTGGCTGGCGGAAGAAGAATGTACGGAACCTGCTTATGAACGGATCCCGTGCCGGATCATGGATTGGCGCGCGGACCGATCGGTCGAGTTCGGTAAATGACAGGGAGTGCGGCAATACCGTTACGCGGTGATTTTTGCTGAAATCCAAAGGAGAAAGGTGAGTTTATGAAATTTGATTTTGTCGTCGGGAATCCGCCGTATCAGGAGGAAACGATCGGTGAGAATAAGTCGTTCGCACCGCCGGTTTATCATCTTTTTCTGGAGGAAGCGTTTAAAATCGGGGAAAAAGTCGAGATGATCCATCCCGCAAGATTCCTCTTTAATGCCGGGTCTACGCCGAAAGCATGGAACGAAAAAATGCTTAATGACCCGCATTTTAAAGTGCTTGAATACGAACAGAACAGTAATAAAATCTTTAACGGTACAGAAATCAAGGGGGGGTTGTTGTTTCCTATTGGGATAGCTCAAAGACGTTTGAGCCGATCAAGATCTTTACGCCGTTCTCTGAATTAAATAGTATCTTGAAAAAAACTGGGCGATTTTCTGAAACAGAAAGTCTGATGTCGATTATTTTTGCGCAAAATCGATTTGATCTTGAAAAACTTTACGAAGAATATCCGGAATTTCGCTCGATTATTGGCAGTGATGGAAGAGACAAGCGTTTTCGAAATAATATTTTTGAGAAAATCAATCTTTTTGCGGATATTCGTACTCATGAAAGCGACATCGAAATCATTGGTGTAATTAAAAATAAACGTTGTCGAAAATACATTCCGTGTCGTTTTCTTGATCTGAAACATGAAAATTTGAATTACTGGAAGGTTTTGGTTCCTGCCTCCAATGGTTCCGGGGCTTTGGGAGAGATTATTTCCACTCCGCTTATTGGCACTCCGCTTATTGGCTATACGCAGACATTTATTGGTATCGGTAAATTTGAAACCGAGAGTGAAGCACAGGCTGCTCTGAAATACATTAAGTCCAAATTTGCCCGGACGATGCTGGGAGTTCTAAAAATTACTCAACATAATCCGCCGGAGACCTGGCGATTTGTTCCCCTTCAGGACTTTACCGCGTCCTCGGACATTGACTGGAGTGTATCGGTTCGGGAAGTGGACCGTCAGCTTTACGCGAAGTATGGTTTGACGCAGGAGGAGATCGATTTTATTGAAACGCACGTGAAGGAGATGGAATGATGAGGATCGAGGATAGGATACGAACATTTCAGCGTGCCGTGCCGATGATCTACGCCTACACGACTCCGGAGATCCGGCGTCATGATGGGTGGACGAAGATCGGATACACGGAACAGGATGTGGAGAAGCGGATCCGGCAGCAGACGCAGACGGCAGACGTGATTTTTGAGAAACAATGGCAGGGAACGGCGATTTTTGATGACGGAAGCGGAGACTCGTTTCGGGACACGGATTTTCATGCTTATTTGCGCAAGACCGGCACGGAACAGCAGGATGGAACGGAGTGGTTCCGGATCTCCGGGCCGGATTCGCAGGCGCGGTTTTATGATTTCAGGGGAAATCGCGGTATCCTGGCGAGCGTGCAGGAGCCGGATCCATACACCCTGCGGGCAGAGCAGGCCGAGGCGGTCCGAAAGACGGCGGCGTATTTGGAGAGACATCCGGCAGGAGGAGAGTTTCTCTGGAACGCGAAACCGCGGTTTGGGAAGACGCTGGCGGTTTACGATCTGATCCGGAAGATCGGGGCGGAAAACGTTCTGATCGTGACGAATCGGCCGGCGATCGCCAATTCATGGTATTCGGACTACGAGAAGTTTCTGGGAACGCAGTCAGGGTACCGATTCGTGAGCGAGACGGAATCCCTGAAAGGAAAAGCGCTGGTCCGAAGCCGTGAGGAGTACCTTGCGGAACGATACTCAAAGCATGGGGACTTTCAATGTATCCGGTTCGTGAGTCTCCAGGACCTGAAAGGGTCTGTGTATTTTGGCGGCACATACGACAAACTGGAGGATATAAAAAATGCCTGCTTTGACATTCTGGTCATCGACGAAGCGCACGAAGGGATCGATACGCTGAAAACCGACGTTGCGTTTGAGAAGATCCGGCGTGATTTCACGCTTCACCTTTCCGGGACGCCGTTTCGGGCACTGGCGAATGAGAAGTTTCCGGAAGAGGCGGTCTTTCATTGGACATACGCGGACGAACAGCGCGCGAAACAGGCGTGGGATCCGTCGGTCGGAACGAATCCGTATGAGACGCTTCCGCGGCTGAATCTTTTTACGTACCAGATGTCGGAGATCATCCAGGAGGAGGTAAAACGCGGCATTGAGCTGGACGGCGAGACGGCGGAGTACGCGTTTGACCTGAACGAGTTCTTTTCGGTGAGGAGTGACGGAAAATTCCAGCACGAGAGTTCGGTAGACCGGTTTCTTGACGCGCTCACGACGCAGGAAAAGTACCCGTTTTCCACGCCGGAACTTCGGGACAGGCTGAAACATACGTTTTGGTTCCTGAATCGCGTGGAGAGCGCGAAGGCACTGGCGAAGAAACTGCGGGAACATCCGGTTTTCAGCGAGTATGAGATCGTTTCAGCGGCGGGAGACGGGAAACTGGAGGGAACGGTCCAGGAGACACAAAAGGCGTTTGACCGGGTGAAAAAGGCGATCCGGGAGCATGAGAAGACCATCACGCTTTCCGTCGGCCAGCTCACCACGGGAGTTACGATCCCGGAGTGGTCCGGCGTGCTGATGCTCTGCGCTCTGAAAAGTCCCGCGCTTTATTTTCAGGCGGCGTTCCGCGCGCAGAATCCGTGTCTGTTTCGCGGGAAAAACGGCGAGTTTTTCAGGAAAGAAAACGCGTATGTTTTTGATTTCGACCCGGCACGGACACTGGGGATCTTCGAGACATTCGCGAATGACCTTTCCGCGGGAACTTCCGGAGGACATGGAGATTCCGAGATGCGGAAAGCGAATGTTCGCGAACTTTTGAACTTCTTTCCGGTCATTGGCGAGGACGAAAACGGCACGATGATCGAGCTGGATGCGGAAAAGGTCCTCTCCATTCCCAGAAAGATCCGGTCTTTGGAAGTCGTTCGGCGCGGATTCATGTGCGATCTGCTTTTCCAGAATATCCACCATGTTTTTCAGGCTCCCCCGGAAGTGCTGGAGATCATTTCGTCTTTTACTCCGTGTCGTGAAAAGGAGACGAAAGAGGCAATCACGCCAACGACGGCAGGTGAACTTTCCCTGAACGAAAGGGGAGAGGTGGAAATTCCCGGCGAAGTGGTCATCGGGCTTGCCGGCGAGCTTTTCGGAGAGAAGATCTACCGTACCGCGGCAGAGGATCTCGCGAAGGAACTGGAGAAGATCGAGCCGGGTGTGCTTCACGAAAAGGAAGGGACGGACCGTCTGAAAAAGACCTTCCAAAATACGGTCGTTATGCCGATCCTTGAGGCTGTCGGAGAGGCTTACGGCAAGGAAATGCGTCCTTCCGACCGAAAACAGCTGGAACGGAAACTGAAAGAGGATTCCGAACGGTTCGTTGAAAAGAAACTTGTGGAACGGAAGATCGAGCAGGGGACCCTTGAAGTTGAATTTCAAAAGCAGATGGAAAACGCACAGGGAGATCCGCAGAAAGAAAAAACGGCTCGGGAACTTTTTGAAGAAAAGGTTGCGGAAGCGAATCGGAATTTTCAGAAGGAATTGGCGCGTGAGGCGGAAGAGCAGATCCAGACTTTTGCGCAGGATGCCATTCATACGATGGAAACCAAAAAACGGGAACGGAAGAAGGAAGAGATCGAAGTTTCGATCCGTGACCGTTTGCGCGGCTTTACCCGGACGATCCCGTCTTTTTTGATGGCGTACGGCACGGACGGCGTAACGCTGGCGACGTTTGATTCGATCATTCCCGATGAGGTTTTTCGGGAAGTGACGAGTATTTCGCTTGAGCAGTTCCGTTTTCTCCGCGACGGCGGCTGGTATTCGGATCCGGAAACGGGAGAAGAGAAATATTTTCCTGGACAGTTGTTCGAGCCGACTGTTTTTGATGATTCTATTCGGGAATTCATGCGTCTTCGGAAGGAGCTTGCGAATTACTTTGACGAAGAAAACGAAAAAGATATTTTCGACTATATTCCGCCGCAGAAGACGAATCAGATCTTTACCCCGAAACGGATCGTAAAACAGATGGCGGATCTTCTGGAAACGGAAGAGCCTGGCTGCTTTGACGATCCGGAGAAAACGTTCATCGATCCGTATATGAAATCAGGGCTTTTCATTTCGGAGATCGTGAAACGTCTTTATCGAAGCGCGAAAATGATGGAGATCTTTCCGGACCCGCAGACGCGCCTGGCCCACATTTTTGAAAAGCAGGTCTACGGTCTGGCTCCAACGGCGATCATTTATGAGATAGCCAAAAATTTTCTTCTCGGTCCAGATGGGCATTCTGACTTCAGGCACAATTTCAGACAGGCGGATGCACTGGAAGCTGCAAAGGAAGGACGTCTGGAAGCACTGCTTGACGAATCGTTCGGAGAAGGTAAAATTTAATTTCAAGCCCCCCCTTGTGTTTCGGGACAGATGTGGTAAAATACAGTTGATTAGTATTTTAGGAGGAGTTCATTATGTCACAGCACGTTTTTTACGCAGAAGTCCATAATGTCCCCGGTGTCTTGTCGCATATTTCAGGTATGTTTTCGGCCCGCGGGTTCAATATCAAGAGTCTGACGGTCGGTGAGACAGACGATCCGGAACGTTCACGAATAACCGTCGTGGTTGACGGTGATGACCACACGATGGATCAGGTGCGCAAGCAGCTTGAAAAGATCGTAACAGTCGTCAAGGCAGTGGACATTAGTGACCAGGATTACGTAGAACGCGACCTCGCGCTCATCAAGGTCCACGCGGACTCGGTGAAGCGGATGGAGATCCACGAGCTGGTCAACATCTTCCGTGCGAAGATCGTGGACGTGGCGCAGGGATCCATCGTGATTGAACTCTCCGGTAAAGAGAACAAAATTGATGCTTTTATTGAACTGATGCGTCCTTTTGGCATTTTGGAGTTGGCGCGGTCCGGTCGGATCGCCATGACAAGAGGAAATTAGGTTCAGGAGGAATACTCAATGGCTGCTAAAATGTACTACGAAAATGATGCT
>JAFQUP010000167.1 GCA_017408405.1 Thermoguttaceae bacterium | reverse complement strand
TCCGGCGGCACGGTCCTTCTTCCGGATATGCAGCTCGGAACGAGTCTGGTCGATGGGAAAAGTTCCATCTACTCACTTTCCGGCGGTTCCCTTTACACCCGGACGATCACCGGTGCAGCAGGATTTGATTTTACCGGCGGGAAGCTCGTGACCAACTCCGTGGACAGTTCTCTGAACCAGCTCGGCGGAACGCTCGAAGTCCGCGCTGCCTCGGACGGACTCCACTGGCGCCGTTTCGAAGGACAGAGTCCCGCCCTGACAGATGCCATCTGGAATGATCTGGATTCTCTCACGCCGTCGGCTTCCGGAATCGGAATCGTCGGAGACAGCAGCAGTATTCCGACCATCGACACGTTCATGACGTCCTACGACGGATATATTTACGTACCGGAAGCCGGCAACTACACGTTCCATATTAATGTGGACGATAACGCGCAGATCTTCATCGACGGCAAGAGTATCGGAAGCGGTTCTTGGGTGAATTACTACACATATCAGACCGGCTCAACAGAACTGACCGCTGGTCTCCATCCTATCCAGATCAACATGCGGGAAGGCTCCGGCGGACAGAGCCTCGACATCGACATTGAGAAAACCGGCACGGGAAATCGCGTTGATCTCAACACGCCGGGGATCCTCTTCTCGGAAGCTCCTCTGAATGCAGAAATCGGCACCTTGGAGATCGCGGGCGACTACACGATGGCGGAAGATGCCGTTCTGAACCTCGACATTGACCTTTCCAAAGGGATCACAGACCAGCTGATCATCGACGGAGACATGGAGGCCAACGGCATCCTGAATCTCATTTTCTCCGGCGAGCTTTCCCAGGACGCCTCGTTCCAGCTCTTTGACATCGCGGGCGACGCGAACTTTGGTTTCAGCGAGATCAATTTCCTGAACAATCCGTATGGCGCGAATAACTGGGACCTGACTGGTCTGATGGCCGGCGGTGACGGATACCTTCGCTCGACGGGGCTTCCGGAACCCTCTACGTGGCTGCTTCTCGTCTGCGGTGCGTTTGGAATGTTGACGCTTCGCCGACGCGGAATGGGTAAAAAGACAGCTTGATGTCCGAAAAATCTTAAGAAAAACGGAGTTGGAATTGATTCAGCTCCGTTTTTTTTTAATTATGCGGCGGGGAAAAGACCGATGAATTCATGGGGTAGGCTTTGGATATTTTCATGGGGCAGCGTATCGTACCATGAAAAGTGGAGTAAAGATTGGGGGTATTTCGAAAAATTTTTGAGAAATTTTCCAAAAACCGGGAAAAAATATTCCCGAACCTCTTGACAAAATCCCCCCTTTTCTGCCATAATAGTAAATGTGCGTGGCAGATGATTCTGTCGCGAGCGAATTTCCCACCCGTGTTTTGGTTCCTGGGTGTTCCAAAACTGTTTTTAGATTTTAAGGAGACCATAATGAGTCAAACCAACCGACGTAATTTTCTGAAAACCTCCGGTATCATCGCCGGCACTGCCGCGGCAACAGGTTTTGTCGCCCGAAGCGCTCACGCTGAAGGCAGCGACAAGATCAAGGCCGTTCTCATTGGCTGCGGTGGACGCGGTAAAGGTGCCGCGAGCGACTTCCTTCAGAATGAAAATACGGAAGTTATCGCTGTCGCGGACGCGTTTGAGGATAACGCGAAAGGTGCCGCCAATCAGTTCAAAATTGCCGAAGATAAAGTATTCTGGGGTTTCGACGCGTATCGTAAGGTTCTCGCGATCGCGGAAGCTCAGTATGTCATCATCGCCACCCCGCCGGGATTCCGTCCGATTCACTTCAAGGCGGCGATCGAAGCTGGCAAGAACGTTTTCATGGAAAAACCGTGCTGCGTTGACGCTCCCGGTTTCAACATGCTGATTGAAGCCGCCAAGATGGCGGACGCGAAAGGCCTGAAAGTCGGTGTCGGTCTCCAGCGTCACCATCAGCAGTCCTACATCAACGGCATCAACGAGATTATCGACGGCAAATACGGCGATATCCTCTATACCCGCGTTTACTGGAACGGCGGAGGCGTCTGGGTCCGCGGACGTCAGCCTCAGTGGACTGAAATGGAATATCAGATGCGCAACTGGTACTACTTCAACTGGCTCTGCGGCGACAACATCTGCGAACAGCACGTTCACAATATCGACATTGGTAACTGGGTCATGACCGTTACCGATCCGAATGCCGACATGTTCGAGAAGTACGCTCACCCGGTGGAAGTCAACGCCATGGGCGGTCGCGAAGTCCGCAAGAACAACCCGAACT
Source organism: Thermoguttaceae bacterium (assembly GCA_017408405.1). GTDB lineage: Bacteria > Planctomycetota > Planctomycetia > Pirellulales > Thermoguttaceae > RGIG3701. The sequence continues at coordinate 5,815 of JAFQUP010000167.1, read as the reverse complement.
TTGGTGAGATTTTCGACCATCATTTCTGCGAATTTACTTACGCGGACGGTCGTAAAATGTTCTCCCAGTGCCGTCATCAGCCGAACACGTGGAACAGCGTTTCCGAAGCGGCTCACGGTACGAAGGGATACGGCGGCGTTTCCTCCCGCGGCGGAGGACGCGGTCCTTACCAGCAGGAACACACGGACCTGATCGCGGCGATTAAGAGCGGCGCGAAGTACAATGAAGCCTATCTTGGCGCGTACAGCTCCATGACTGCCGTCATTGGCCGTATGGCGAGCTACTCCGGCAAGACCATCAAATGGGATGACGCTGTGAAAAACGGCAAAGCCGACATGATCTACGAAGGTCACGACCAGCTCACCATGCAGAGCGAAGCGCCGGTTAAACCGCTGGACGCTCCGACTGCCGCCGGCGAAGGTTACGCCATTGCCGTTCCGGGCGTTTGGAAGCCGTGGTGATTTAAATCGTTTTGATTTTGATCGCGTTGGATGATTTAATCTGACGCGTTTCGGATATTCCCCTTCCGCGGTTGGCCCTGAACCGTGGAGGGGGGTTTTCATTTTGCCGATTCGCGCGGAATGGAGACGGGCAAGATTTCAGGCGGTTCAGGGGTTCGAACAGTTTTACGTTTTAAAGGGAGCAGGGAAATGAGTACGGAAGAAATGAATCCGGAGCAGTCGCGGAATGCGGCGGAGAATACGGCGGAGATGAAGGCGCTTGAAACGTACGGTGCGGCATTAGGGAGAAGCATTGGCAGACCGTGGGTAACGTATGGTATCATTGGCGTTTGCGTTTTGATTTTTGTCTGGATGTGCGTCTTGGATCCGAACAGTTTCATGAATCCGGACAGCGAGCTTCTCGTCCGTTTTGGCGCGGATTACTCACCCATCACGATTGAGGCTGGTCAGTGGTGGAGATTGATTACTTCCGGATTTGTTCATATTGGCATTCTTCATATTCTCTGCAATCTGTACACGCTTTATGGTTTTGGGAATTTGACGGAGCGTATTTTCGGTCATAGCCTTTTCTTTTTGATTTATTTTGGCTCGCTGTTGACGGGCAGTCTTCTTTCTCTCGCGATGTACAGCGAACCGGTAATTTCCGGCGGTGCCTCCGGCGCGATTTTCGGCGTATTTGGGGCACTGGCGGCTTATCTTCTTCGGATGCGTTCGGAGATTCCGGGACCTGTTTTCAAGACGCTTCTTGAGGAATTAAAGTCATTTGCCGTTGGGGCATTGATGCTTGTCTTCATTGCCTGGGTGAATAATTGGGCGCACCTTGGCGGGGCTTTGGGAGGTTTTGTCTTTGGATTTGTCGCGGCGGTTCCGGTTTGTTCGCCTCAGCGTTCCCGAAAGATTTGGCAAAAGGCGCTGATTCTGCTTTTTCTTATTCCGGTGATTGCGGTTCCCGCGTGGTTTGGCGTTCGGAACGCGAAAAGGAGTCCGTTCCCGGAGTTTGTTCATCGGTACGAGATTCTTGAAAGTGAGATGATCGCGCGCAGCAAGGAATTTTTCAATCGAGAGAAAGGAGAAAAAATCACCGGGGAAGCGTACCTGAAATTTCTTGAGGAGCAGCATCTTCCGGACATTCAGGCAATGGGGAAGATTTTTAATGAATTGCCGCTGGAACGTCTTTATCCGATAGAAAAAAAGGAATTTGAGAAGTTGCGATTTTTCGCGGAGAAACGTTTGGAGGCTGTCCAATTCGAGATTCTTGGCATTCGTGAGAACAGCGAGGAATATCAGCGGAAGGCGAAGGAGTCATATCGCGCGATTGAGGAGATGCTCAAGGGGAACGGAGACGAATCTCAATCGCCGGAAGAAGGTTGATGAGAGGCTATTTTGACAGGCGTTTTGTCACGGAGACTTAAGTTTTCTTAATCAGCAGGCCAGTAGGCCGCGGAAGAGTTTTCCACGGCCTGTTTTTTATTCAAAAGTTTGAATTATGAAGCGATTTTTTTCCTTCCGCGCTTGATTTGAAGTCCGTAGAGTCCGGCGAGGCAGGAGAGCAGCAGAATCCATGACGCGGGTTCCGGGGCCTGGATGCCGGTCGTGAGAAGAAATTTGCCATCGGTATTGATTTGGTTAAAGGCCCATGAATATCCGGCGGGCAGGTCAATGGAAAAATCATTCAGTTCCAAAGAGACGTTTTCGATACCGGAGAATTCGCGGTCACTGGCCATGAGAATGATTGAGGTGTCCATGAATTCATCGAAAGTGAAGTCGGCGTTTGATGAAAGAGTGAAATTCGCGCCGGGCATGAACTCCACGTTTCCCAGAATCGTAGAATAGTCGGTAGATGCGTCGGCGTTGAGAATCAGTTCGTCCGTTCCTCCGAAATAAAGGTTTTGGAGAGTTAGGGTACCGGCGGTCTGGTCGAGGGTTGCCCCATTCGCGAAAGTGACCGATTTCGCGGTTTTGAGGGAATCGTTTTGGATTTCCAGTGAGCCGAGATCCACAAAAATGTCGAAGATTCCGAGTGAGTTTCCCGCGTTCGAGATGAGTAACTTTCCTTCCCCGTCTTTATGGAATCCGACGGAATCGGCACTCCCAAGGCCTTGAGTTGTGATGGAGCCGGCAAGGTTCAGGACGGCGTTTTCGTCCACGGTGAAGGTAAAATTGGAATTTCCTTTGAGGTGTTCGCGGAAAAGGAGAGTGCTTTCGACCGAGGAGATGGTTGGGTTCGCGCTGTTCGCGCTGTCAAGGGCCATCGCTCGAAAATCGTCGTTCGCGGTAAGGAAATGGAAAGGTTTGCCGGTAATTTTTCCCCCTTGAAGATAAAGATTCACGTTTCGTAAAGTTTCATTGCTTCCGGAGGCATTGAGTTCTCCCGCGAGGTAGAGGTTTGTCTTGCCGGATTCCGTTCCGTATCCGAGACCGTCGTGCTGAGTGCGGAGAATCGCGTTTTCTTCGACGAAGACTCTTCCGTTCCATCTGCGTCCGTTTCCAGCGGAGTTAAAGATGGTGAGTCCGTCGCGCAGAACGATCGTTCCGGAAGAGGTATTTCCGGAAAGCACCAAGGTTCCGTCGCCGGTTTTGACGAGACCTTTCTGGGTGGAGTTTCCTCCGCTGAAGTATCCCGTCATGTTCAGCTGGGCGTTTTCCGCGACGTCAATGACGGCCCCGCTGGTTTCCGACATATAGTTGGTGCGGACATTGACTCTCGCTGAGAGGGTAGAGACGGTTGGATTCTCGGCGGAAGCATCATCCGCGGCCTCGACGAAGAGACGCGTTTCGGGGCGGAGGAAATCGTAGTAGCCGGTCGTCGCGGTCATTGTTCCGCCTTTGAGGTGAATGTCAACGTAACCGAGAGTGTCATTGTCGTTTACGCCCGTTTTTTTCAGTGTTCCGCCGTAAACGTAGATTTGCTGTGACTTGCCGCTGGCGGTTTTTTCGTATCCGAGCGAGTCTTTTTGGGCGAGTTGGAGTGTTGCTCCCGAAAGAACGGTAACGCCGTTTGCGAATCGCGCGTTGCTGTTCTGCGTCGCAAGCGTGACTGTTCCTTCCTGAATGACGATCGCGGAGTTTCCGATTCCTTGAAGTGCCAATGTTCCAGTTCCGGTTTTGGTGAGGGTAAAATTGCCGGAGATTGGCGCGGTCAGTGAGTAGGTTACCCCGTCGTTAATCTGGCAGGTTCGATTCGCGTCCAGCGTAATGCCGGCGGCGGAGGCGTTTTCAGAAATGACCAGGTCCGCGTTTTCCTGCGCGTAAAGCGCGCGCACGTTTCCAGTCCCTAAAGCTGCTGCGGCGGCCAGGAGAGAAATGGGTAATGAACGACGGACAGTATTTAAGTTTTTCATGGCACCACTAAATTTTTATTTTCCGTAAATTTCTGAAACTATTACTTTAATCTAATACAGTATATTCTAAAAATTCATGAAGCGGGATCTTTTTTACGTAAAAAAGTCAAAAAAAAGTCAAAAAAACAAAAAAATTTGAGAAGAAAAATTGAAAGTATCCATTTCGTGAGGAAATATTCCCCCGGTATTGACTTTTCGCGCGCGGTATGTTAAAATATGCGGTGTTCAGAGAGAAAATTTTAACTCGGAGAAATTCATGAATCTTAAACTTGTCGCTCATCATCTTGGATTTATTCTTCTTCTCCTTTCTGCGTCGATGCTGGTCTGCCTTTTTTGGGCACTTCCGATCGCGGGCGGGGTTTGGTCTCAGGAGAAAGAAGGCTTTTGGGCGATAATGGTTTCATCCGGGATAACGGGCATTTTTGGAGCGTTTCTTTCCCGTATCGGCCGCAAGGCGAGAAAGATGAACCTTTTCCGCCGTGAGGCGATCGCCATCGTTGGGATTGGGTGGATTCTGGCTTCCCTTTGCGGAGCACTTCCGTACCTTTTCAGCGGGATTCCGCGAACGGTGCTTTCAGATGGCAGTTTGATTCCACTGACGTTTATCGACGCGTTTTACGAATCGGTATCAGGTTTCACGACGACAGGCGGTTCCGTCATTGGCGAATTGGAAGATCGGGCAGTGATGCCTCGGACTATTCTTTTCTGGCGTTCATTTACCCATTTTATCGGCGGAGTCGGGATTATGGTTTTTCTGGTCGCGATTCTCGGCAGCGGTATGTCCGGGCGCCTTTTGGTTCAGCGAGAAGTTTCCGGCCCTCAACGGACGGCGAAAATTGCTCGAATTCAGATGGTGGTACGCCGAACGCTTACGGTTTATCTGGTATTGAACGCTGTTCTGATTATTCTTTTGCGCGGCTGTGGTCTTGATTTTTTCGATTCCCTTTGCCATTCATTCGGGACGGTAGCGACGGGAGGATTGAGCAGCCGGAACGCGAGTTTTGGGGCATTTCGCGCGATTCCCGGAGTTGATTTTGAGTCAGCCGAGTGGATTTTGACGATTTTTATGTTTATTTCCGGAATGAATTTCATGGCACTTTATTTTTTGGCGTTACGGGACTGGAAACCGTTGGTGAAAAGCCGTGAATGGCAGGTCTATCTGGGGATCATCGTTTTCGCGTCCGGAATGCTTCTTTTTTTCCAGCGTCCGTTTGATTCCCAAGCTGGCCTCAGTCTGGAAAACAGCGTAAGAAATGCTTTTTTTCACGTGATTTCAGCGATCACGACGACCGGTTACGTCACGACGGACTATTCTCATTGGCCGGGTATGTCGCAGATGACGATTTTTTCACTGATGTTCGTTTCGGCGTGTGCCGGGAGTACGACGGGCGGATTCAAGATAATGCGTTACCTGATTCTTTTTAAAATACTTTATCTTGAACTTGAGAAGGTTTATCGCCCGGCAATCGTTCGCCCGCTTTACCTTGACGGGGAACGAATACGTGATTCTGCGCTGGTGATGAATGTTCTGATTTTCTTTTCGCTTGCGTTTTTGACGGTGATCGGCTCGTGGATTTTTTCCATGCTTTGGGAACCGGATTCCCTTTGGCAGGTCAAGGAGGCCCCGTATTTAATGGAAACGAAAGCGCGTGACCTTTTGGGAGCGGTCATCAGCCACTTTGCCAACGTTGGTCTTGGTATGGGGATTTTGTGTTTGGATAATAATTTTGGAGCTTTAACGCAGCCGACGAAATTTCTTTACGCGTGCCTGATGCTTCTTGGGCGTTTGGATTTTTACGTAATTCTGCTTTTATTTTCGCCGACCTTCTGGAAGAAATGAATGTTTTTGGATTTTGAGGGATCGGATTTTGAGGAAGAAATCAGGATCAGAAATTCAGCCGCCGCTCGGAATTGGAGCCGAAACGGCCGCTGAATCCTGAAAATCGATCAATGGTTAAAATTCAAAGGAGAGAGCGAGATTTCGCTGTCGAATTTTTTCCTCCTCCTCCTCCT
>JAFQUP010000025.1 GCA_017408405.1 Thermoguttaceae bacterium | reverse complement strand
CGGAGCCGCAACGGTATCGGCGATATCTTCGGCACTCGCGCCGGGGTAGACGGCCGAGACTTGGACTTCCGGCGGAGCGACTTCAGGATACTCCGCGATCGGCATGTTTGGGATGACCAGACATCCGGCCAGGATCATCAGAAGACTGATGACGATGGCGAATTTTGGTCTTTGGATAAAAATACCAGAAATCATCGTTCAGTCCTTTCAGTTTTCAGAAGGCTGTTCATTGGAAACCGGTTTTTCTTCGGCAGGAGCCTGGGCCGGTGCATTCTCAACCGGAACAGCCGCCATTTTTTCGGCCGGAGCGCCGCCGACGACACCCGTGACGTTCAGCGGAGCCTGTTCTGCGGTCAAACCGCTCGGAAGCGCAAGGTTGACTTTCGGCTGGACACCCGGCATCATGATGATCTTGTGCGTGCCGGTGGTCACGACGACTTCCCCTTCACGAACCGTCTGGGTCAGGTCATCATTCGGCAGGATCGCCTGGTACTGTTCCGTGGCAGGACCGAGCTTCACGCGACGCATTTCCACGAGATTGCCGTTTCCAACGACATAAACGAACGTCCCCTGCGGGTCATGCTGGATCGCCGTGTTGCGGACGAACGCACATTTTTCCGCACCGAATTTCGTCACGATGACGCGGCACAGACCGCCGGGATTGAAGTTTTCGTGCTCGTTATCGATCGTCGCCCAAAGGTAAACAGCCCCCATGTTCGTGTGGACCGAGTTATCGAGGAAGATCATGTTTTTACCGTTTTCGTCCGTTTTGATCGCGAATTTGGTTTTTTCTTCTTCATTCACGCCGTTCGGATTTTTGTTCAGAAGCTGAACTTCCACCTTGATGCGGCTGTCCTGCATATTCTGCACATTGCCGAACATTTCCGCAAAATCCTGTTCGCTCATCGAAAAGCGGACGTAGACCGGACTCATCTGCGTGACGGTGATCAGGCCGCCGTGAGCGGGAGTGACGTAGTTACCCAGTGTTGCTTTGGTACGTCCGACACGCCCGGAGATGTCCGACGTGACGACCGTGTATTTGTTGTCAAATTCGGCCAGTTCCAGCTTTGCTTTCGCAACATCGAGCGACGCGCGCGCACTACCGAGCGTTCCTTCGGCGGCCTGAAGAGACGCGCGGGCACTCTCCAGCGCGGCGACCGCGCTTTTTACCGTTGTTTCGGCGTTTTCGTAAGAATCCTTGGAAACGGCAGCGGCGGGAGATTCGATTTTCGTGACCATTTCGTTAATGTTTTGGAGTCCCGCGAGAATCGATTCGCTGTTCAGCTCGGCTTTCAGCAGGGAAACAAAAGGTTCACGGAATGTTTCGCAATCACCGCAGTAAAGGCGAGTGTTACGGACGTAATTATTCAGGGCATAACGGAGTTTTGCCTCGAGGTCTTCGACGGTGGCGGTCGCGGATTTCAGATTCGCCTCACTCGTTTTAATATTGGCTTCGCTCGTGGCGACACTGGCAACGGCGGACGCGAGATTCGCTTTATAGACGGTGTCTTCGATTTTGAAGAGCTGTTCACCGGCCTGAACGTTTTTGCCTTCTTCAACGTTCATTTCCATGATTTTACCAGCAACTCGAGCGACCACATCAACAGACTCAATTGCTTCAAAAGTGCCGACGTACTTTTTAACCGTTTCCGGGATTCGCGCCTCAACTTTTTCGGCAGTCACCAATGCTGCCGGAACCGCGGCACCGGCTGGCGGAGCCTCGGCCTGTTCTTCGGTTTTTTTGCAGGCAGTCAAAAGAACGCACTGCGAAATGAGGACTGCGCTCAAAATGAAATAAAACAATTTGTGAGCCATGTAGTAATCTCCTGATCGGACATTTCAAAAAACTGAAACATCATTGGCAACAAGCAATAAAAATAGACTAATCACGAATTATATCAAATTTTCAAATTTTGTCAATACATAATAATTACCAAAAAATAAGAAAAATTTAAAATATTTGGGAATGTTTCTTTTGATGTTTTTTATTTTGCGGTTTGGGAAGGAAGCAATGATTTTGTCGAGGAGTGTTTTTTTAGAGGCACATTGGCTGCCGTATCGAGGGAGTCACGTGAGTCAGTCAAGGCTTTATGAGTGAAAGCGGAAAAGCTTTCAATTTTATTTTAGCGTGATTCCTTCAGGCATTAATATTAGTAAAGAATTTCCGCTGAAGTGGTTTCTTGAAATGAATCTCATATTCAGATTTATTATTTCATGATGACAAGTGTGTTTTTGTTGAAACTGAAAGTTTGACATTGAGTTCATCTTTTTTCTTTCTGTTAAGTCGTGCGGAGAAGTTGAGATTTACCTGGAAAATGTTGTTACGATTTTCCAACTTTAAATTTTATTTCAAAGATTATCTATTTTCTTGAAATTTTTTAGAAAAAGAGTCAAATAGAGTCAAAAACCAGTTTTTTTCTATTGCTATTTTTCTCTGTTTTCTCTATACTCGATCAGCTTATGAATAAACAAATAGTACTGTCCATTCTCGTCCATATTATTTCCGGCCAGGAAGATTTCCGGGTTCGTTCAGGGAAAGTACGTGCTTTTTTGAGAAGTTTCTTTTTCAGCCTTCCTGTTTTGGCAGGATTTATTTCTTGTTTATTTTCAGCGGCTGCCGCGGAAGATAATTCATTTTCGGCGTTTTCGACGGGAAACATCTCATCAGATTCAGCTTCATGTTTTGACGTTTCATCGTCATTTGCTTCAGAATACAGTCAGTTCGCATTTTCGGAGATGGATTCGTCGTCGGACGTTTTTCCTTCATCTTCTGAGACAGTTTTTGGGTCTTTTTCTCCGTCCGAATCGGAGTACGCGGAAGAGTATCAGTTGGCATTGGTTCCGACACTTACGGATAATTCGGGGATGACGTATCCCCGCGAAACGGAATTGGGTTCTGTGTCGATTCACGCGGTCAGGCATGGGCAGCGCCGAATAGGCGTTAATACGGTTCATATTCTTGAGGGAGATTGCCGTTTAGTTCAGGGAAAGGATAGTTTTCACGCGGCAAAGATGGTTATTTGGGTAAGTCCTCTTCAGCTTGATTCTTTGGGCGAGCGGGCTGTTCACCAGATTCTTGTTTATCTCGAGGATGAGGTCGATGTTCGTTTCGTAACATCCCGAACGACATCCCGCGTTAAAGGGCGCACGTGGGCAGGGCGTCTTTTGAGTGAGAGAGTTCCTTCGTTTTTTACGGAGGAAATTTCAGAAGAGAGCGCACCGTGGGCAGATGAACTTTACGCGCGCGGTGAAAAAGTGATGTTCCGTCCAGCCCGTCTTCTTCTGACGAAATGGAAAATGGAGACTCCCTCAACGCAGGCGATTAATTTCACGGAATCCTCTTCTGAAAGTGAGCCGGAGCTTCCGCTTCAGCGGACAAATGGAGAGCTTGTTGCTGCGGACCGTTCACTTCATTCGGACGTTTCGCAGGATAAATATTCGCATATTCTTTCAACAGAAGGGATGATTCAGGCGGGAGACGTTTCAGCGTTTGATCCGAACAGTCTGAAGCCGGGAACGCGAAAAATCAGTTTTTATCAGCGTAATGACCAGCCGCTTGAAATGAGTTTTTCTCAGAATGCTCAAACCGGGAAAACGACCGTGATTTTTGATAACGGGGCGATGCTTTTGATCGATGGAGCGGAAGAAGATCTGAAAAACGTTTCGGGGTTTGATGAGCTGAAATCACTCCAAAGTGGTACGATTGATATTTCCGCGGACCGTATTGTTCTTTGGTCAGATTCAGATATTTCAGAGCTTCATAAGGACAAATCGCTTGATCTTTCCAAGATGCATATTGAGCTTTATCTCGAGGGAAACATTATTTTTCGTCAGGGAGATCAGGAGATCTACGCGGAGAAAATGTACTTCGATGTTTCCACCCGCCGAGGATTGATTCGTGAGGCGGAGGTTTTCGCGACACTTCCGAATGTTGAGGGGCTGATTCGTCTCAGGGCGGAGGAGATCCGAATTCCCGAGGAAGATTTAATGGTCGCGAATGATGCTTTCGTGACGACCAGCCGTATTGGTGAACCGCTTTATCGTTTCCAGATAGGGCAGCTGATGTTCCGCACCCAGGAAGTTCCGCGTAAGAACCGTTTCACCGATCAGGTTCAGATTGATTCGGTAACGGGGAAACCGATTGTCGACAAGAAAAAGGATCTGATAGGCCGCCGAACAATGGTTAAGGTTGGAGATGTTCCGGTTTTTTACCTTCCATATTTCGCGGTTCCGATGGATTATCCTTCTCAGATTATCAATAAATTTTCGATTCGAAATGACTCCATTTTCGGTTTCCAGCCGATGATAGGAGTGGATGTTTACCGACTGTTTGGCGTTGAGCGGCCGTGGAAAGGGACCAGTTGGGATTTGAACGCGTTCTACTACACAAAACGCGGTCCCGGAATGGGAACTGAATTTTCGTATGACCGCCGCGGTGATGGGATGGAGATTCCGCTTGGTCCATTCTCTGGAAAAGGGAAGGGAAAATTTGAGTTTTGGGGAATCTACGATACGGGTGAGGATAATCTCGGCGTAGATCGCCGTCATTTGATTCCGGAACAGGAATTCCGATACCAGATTTTCGGACAGCACCGGAATACTTTCGGAAATGATTGGGAACTTCGTTTTCAGCTGGGGGTTTTGAGTGACCGAAACTTTCAGGAAGAGTACTTTCAGCGCAGCTGGTATGAAGAGCCGGATCGCGCGACACAGATTGAGATCCGAAAATCCGAGGAAAACAGGACATTATCTCTGTGGGCGGATCTTCGTACGAATGATTTCCATACTCAGACACAGCGGACACCGCAGCTTGATTTTTATTGGCTGGGGCAGCCGCTTCTGAACGATACTTTGACGTGGAGTTCCTATTCGCAGGTCGGTTACGTTCATCTTTTCCCGGACACGGCACCGAAAGATCCAAATGATCGCGCGCTGTGGCATCTTCTTTCGTGGGAAGAAGAACGCAAGGGAATGCGTACCTCAACACGTCATGAGATTAGTTATCCTTTTCAGCTTGGGCCGGTGAAACTGGTACCATTCGCGTTGGGTGAAATAGCGTATTGGGGGGAAGATCTTCAAGGAGAAGACGCGAGTCGTGTTTACGGACAGGCTGGTTTCCGGGCAAGTCTTCCGATGTGGCAGTATTTTGGCTGGAAGAACAGGCTTTTCAATGTCAACGGCATCATGCACAAGGTGGAATTTGATGTTGAAGCGATCATTGCCGGGGCGGACAAAAGTGTGAATGAACTTCCGCTCTATGATTTGCCGGATGACCGCGCGCTGCTGGATTTCTCGCACCATATGAGTTCCACGATTTTTAATGGTCTTCCGATACCGGAGAAATATCAGCTCCGAAGTTACGCGATTCGAAGTAATCTAGGCGGCTGGGTTACTTCAAATACGGAACTTGCCGATGATTTGGCGCTCGTTCGCTTTGGAATGCATCATCGTTGGCAGACGAAACGCGGGATGCCGGGTAAAGAGAGAATTATCGACTGGATTACCTTTGATACGAATTTTAATATTTATCCGGATCCGGATCGGGATAATTTTGGTTCCGCGATTGGTCTTTTGGACTATGATTTGCGCTGGTATCCGGGAGATCGTCTGATGATTTATTCTTCCGGTATGTTTGACTTTTTCTCGGATGGGATCCGAATGGTCGATATTGGCGCAGTCATGGACCGGCCAGGAAAAGGGTCCATTTTCACGAGTCTCCACTATTTGACGGGTTGCGTGGAGAATGTCGTCATGCGCGTTGGATTCAATTATCGAATGTCAGAAAAATGGACATCGACTTTCGTGAGTACGTTTGATGTTTCGGGAAAAGGGAACATTGGCGAAGGTCTCAGCCTGACTCGAGTCGGGGAATCCTTCCTTTTCACGACCGGTATTTCTTATGACGCGCCATCGGACAATTTTTCTGTTCATTTCGCGCTTGAACCGCGTTTTGGGAAGAAAGGAAATACCGCGCGTCTCTTCAACATCGCGCCGCCTGGAGTTGATGGAATTGATTGAGAGCGCGTGAATTTCAAGGACTCAAAAGCAGTGATTTAGAGTAAGAGATACTCAGGAAAAGGATTCCGCCGATATTTGGCCTCGCGGTCAGGGGATCGGCGGGATTGAGTTCATGAAAAACGTTCAGAACCGAAAAGCGTCTGATTTTGTTTAATACGTTTTTTTTATTTCAGGCTCATTCTTCCATTCTCATGGATTTCGCTTTGAGAACCGTTCCGTCGGGCATGGTGAAATCCAGTTCTCCAAAGTTGGCGGTAACGCGTATTCCGTTGGCGAAAGTGGTCTGCTGGACCGATCGGTCTTTTGAAATGACGTTGAACGAAGTCATTTCATGCCATCCGGTTTTTTCCGCGGAAGCCATGGCGGTTTTACTGCTTTCGATGATTTTTTCTTTGATTTCCGGGTACATTTGGCTCGTGAACAGGTACATTGGGGGAACACCGTAAAGAGCATTGAACAGGTCGCGTTTCTCCCAAAGCTGCGGCAGTTTATTATTATAGTCGCCCCAGTACCAGTACGAAACCGTGCAGTCATGGAAAACGAGTTCCCAAAGCGGCATACGGTACGCTTCCCCTACCTGATATTTCGCGGTACGTTCCGGAGCCTCTTCCCAGATTTCAGTCAGGTTTCGTCCAGAATCCGGGACGCGATACGGTCCAAGGCTCATCATTCCTTCGTAAAAATCACAGTATGGCACGGAGGCTTCGTGCCCTGTTTCGGAACCGGCAACGAGATTGAATTCACTTCCGAGAACGCCGAGAAGCTCCATTTTCGCTTTTTTGCTTTCCGTTCTTGAGCAGGGGTGCTTTGGATGCCAGCATTCGCGCCATGGCGAGGCTGTCGTTGTGTCGATAAATCGCGCGCGGTACGGTTTGCGGGTCAGTTCATCCGCGACTCGTTCCAGTTCGTACGGAACAGCGCACATATCGCAAAGGACACCGCAGGGAATGCGCGGTTTGGTTTTGTCTTTCTGAGAAACTTGCCATCCTCGGATCCAGTCCCCGTCAGCGTTGGTCATTAGTTGGTCACGTTCCCATGCCTGGCTGGTCCAGTCCGAGTGCTTTCCATTGAGAAGCGGGAAGTATTCGGGATTCATTGAATCCTGATAAATATCGTATCTGCTTGTCAGGATTCCCGGCATTTCATTCATTTTTTTGATTTCCTCTTCCGAGCCTCCCGCGCTGGCAAGAATTTTCCGAATGCCTGCCTGCTGAAGTTCGGAATAGAGTTCAATTTTATTTCCGCCGAAATACCAGATGTTCGCGGCACCAATGAGAAGGTCAATGCCTTTTTTCAGATTGGGATTTTTTTTGACTTTTTCGGTGAAAGGAACGACCAGTCCGATTGAGTCGGCGTATTGACGATATCGTTTGACGATGTTCGTTACGTCAGTCTCCGCGAAAAAGACAAAACGCAGAACACGATCGTATCCGAGTTTCTTTTTTTGAGGATCCCAGGAAGGAAAAGCCGCCAGGAGTTTGTCTCCCAGCGGACGGCGCAGGCCGATTCTTCCGTCATCACTCGTTTCAAAAATGGCGAGATAAGCGTTTTTAGCGGCGAATTTTCCAGCCTGGTTTGGGGCGCTGGGGTTTGAGCTTTCTGCTGGAATGAATTTTTCTTCGCATTGCGCCCAAAATGCCATGCAGATACCGTGACCTCCGTAAGTGATCATGGAGTGTGTTCCGGGGGCTTCTTCGGTGACGGGGAAAGAGATTCCTTCGTTGACGGGGAGAATGATTCGGTCATTTTCCCTGCTGGTGAAAGCGGAAGGCCAGGAAATCGCCTGGTCCATTTTTGTTTCCGGATCACCGGTGAGAACGGTAACGATTTCCGGCTTATTGGGTTCAATGGAGATTTTTCCGCAAAGAGGTTCAACGGTAGCCGCGTTCAGAGCCGTGAATGAAATCGAGTTCCCGTCAGCGGTTATTTTTTGAACGTAAAGTTCCTGGTCATTTTTAACCTGTTCCCAAACGCGTCCCGAACGTTTATCGGTGACAGAGAATTTTGCGGAAACACAGTCAAAATTGAGTTTAATGGACTCGTTTTCCAGGGTTTCAATGGAACCTTTTTCTTTGAAGGAAATTTTCCCGATTTTTCGGATGGAGTAGTTTTTGATCCATGAAATATGCCGTTCGTTTGAGTAACCAACGAGGCGTGGCTGAATGAAGTACTGTCCGCTGGGTACGATGAATTTTGTCTGAAGTTGAACGAATTTGCCGTCAGTGGCGTTTGTGATTGAACGGTTTCCGTAGGTCCACGCGGCTTCCTGGCCGGGTTTTCCGAGAATGACGCTGATTCCGACACTGCCGGTACCTTCAGTTTTCAGGTCACACCGCATTTCGTAAATGTCGCCGGGTTCAACTTCGAAAATGGTTTTGGTATGCGAGCAGAAATCCGCGGAACCAGTGAAAGAAAGCTTCATAGTGCCTTTTTCTTCGGCATCATTCTCCATTGAAACTTCTCCGGCACGTGCCCAGCAGGAGCGAAACTCAAGATTTTTTAGTGCTTCTCCCACTTCTTCAGCGAAAATGGGGGCTGAAAAAGTCAGGAGAAGGAGGAGGGGGAGGATTTTTTTCATGGGATTCCCTTTCGGTGAAAGTCGATCAGCAAAACGTGCCAGATTTAATGAATGTGAGATTTTTTAGGGTATGGGAAGGCTGGACAGGTGAAAAGTTTGAGTTACTTGAAATATTTCGGAAAATCTTTTAGGAAAATATCGTCTGTGAATACCTCTCTCTTTAAGCGGAATATAAATGAACGAATATTAGGAATAAACAATTGATATGGAATGAGAAAAGATTTACGAAAAGAAAAAAGAGCGGTCTGATTGACCGCTCCTGAAAAGTGAAGTTTAACAGGTGTTTTGATTTTTAAGGTAGAAATCACCAGTTAAATGAGATGCCGAGATTTCCGGTATGGATGACTGTGCGTCCGTTCGCGAAAGCATCGTATCCTCCGAAGAATGTCCATTTGCGTCTGGTATCAGCGGAGAAACCAAATCCGAACCATGCGTAATCACGGCCAAGATCGGTTCCAGTGACGAGGAAAGAAGCAGCCGTATCGGTGAAAGCTGGTCCGTATCCGCAGGCCTGAGAACCGTAATTGGGATTACTGAATTTATTTTCAACAATAGTTTTGGTATTGCAAAATTCATGGACCCAGGAAGCTCGGAGATTAAGTCCGATCGCCGCCCAGTCTGTTTTGAATGCGGATCCAAGTCTGAAACCGATTTCAGGCCGGAGAGAATTCAGGTCAAAGCCTTTGCTTTGAATGGCGGTGACGAATTGATCCGCGCCGGATTCCGCAACATCATTCATGGTCAAGTGAACGTAAGTAAGTCCGACGAATGGGCGAAATATGAGATGTCCACCGGCGAAGACAATATTGGCGGCCGTTTCGACACGAAGGGATTGCTGGAAACTATCTCGTTTTCCATGGTGAGAACGATCGATCCATTCATTTTCACTGCCAAACGCGATTTTTCGGTCCACGGAGTAGTTTCCGTAGGAGAGATTTCCGCTTGCCATGAGATAACCGTAGTCATTTTGGTAGAGTCCGTAAAGTCCCAGATCATACTGATCCGCATCAGAGTTTGCGGAGAGTCCGCGCTGTGAAACGCTGGTATTCATGAACTGGAAATAAGCACCAGCCCGGAATGAGGAAGAGCGAAAGAAATCGTATCCGGCGATGACCCCTGCGGAGTCAAAAGAGAAACCGTTAAAATTGGAGTCAGCATCAATATTTCCGGAGTTTCCGACGAATCCGCCCCATAAATTATTTCCGCGCAGTTCCGGATGGTCACACTCGTTGAAAATGGTGTCCAAAGGGCGAATGAAACTGGCGAGATTCTGGTGCGCGAACCAGGTATTCTGCATTGCCAAAATCCCCTGATTGGCATAAATGCCGCCTCCAAGCTGGTCAAGTGCATTTTCTAACGTGCTTGAGCTGGAAGGTGTTTCACCAGAGTCCATACTGAGGTCATCCAGTGTGGAGAGGACCTTCACCAAATCGTTTTCTTCGTAGTAGGGTGTTTTTGTGTTGAGTGAGTAGGCAAGCCGGTCGAGGTAAGTACCGACGTTATGCTGATTCGGAGATTTGACATCGATTTGACCGTAAACAACTTCACGGCAAAGCGTGACCCAGTATTCATTTTGATTATGGAAACCGGCGACATGGAAAAGTTTCGGAACGGCACTTGAATTTTCGCTGGTATCAATGGTCAGTTCCTGATTAACCGTGAGACCGCCATTTTCAGCTGCTGGATCGATATTTTCCACGATGATGAAGGAGTACTTTTCACCGATTTGCAGCGGTTCTCCGTTGAGAACGACCTTTCCTCCGTTAATGAAGGCTTCACCGCCGTGAACGGTAATTTTGCTCAATTCGCCGTCCTGAAGCGTCAGGTCAAGGAGACCTGTTTCACTGTTGGTGAAAGTTCCATCTACGGAAATACCCTGGAAATTTTTGAGTGTTCCGGCATTGTTGAGGTTACCGGAAATATTGATTCGTTCAATATCCTTAATTTGGGCATTTTCCAAGTTGGAAACATTTCCGGTAATAGTGAGGGTGGAGTCTGTTCCAATTCCGGAAATCAGTGCCTGATTTTCTGCTGTTCCTTCGTTCGTGACGTTTCCGAGGATGTTTCCGTATTGAAAATCAGTGATCGAGGTTCGGTTTGTGAGATCTCCTGCCTGGTTGAAGATGGAAAGTTTACCGGTTCCGGCTATGATTCCTTCATTGATTAGAGCAGAGGCGTTTGTAAATTCTCCGAAATTAGTGATGGAACCGTCAAAAGCTTCGTCTATACCATTTCCCGTGAGACTTGAGGTACGGAAACAGGAACCGTTTCCACTGCCCTCAACGCTGCCGGAAACATTGGCTTCCGTCTGGACTGTGAGTTTTTCCACATTTTGAATTTTTCCAGGATTCAGGAGAGTTTCAAATACGTAGGAAGAACCTTCGCCAGACGCGATGATGGTTCCTTCGTTGATAACATTCCCATTAATTTCAACACTTTCAAAGTTTTCGATTTTTGCGTCCCGTGCGTTATTGAGGGAGGCATCGACGGAGAGTTTTGAGTCTTTCCCGGTTCCGGTGATGTTTCCGGTGTTTTCAATATTCTGTTTGACAGTGACCTTTTCGGTGCAGCTGATGTTTCCGGAGTTTACCAGATTTTCATTGAATTTGAAGACGGATCCTTCATCCGTACCGAGCATGATACCGGAATTGATGACTGTTGAATTGGCAAGGAAAGTAGAGGTTTCTATATTTCCGGAATTTTCCAGACTTTCAAGCAGAACGGATTCAAAATTTGAGATTTCACCGTCATTGGCGACATTTCCGAAAGCGGTGAAAGTGGAGGAAAAACCTCGCCCTGTGATTTTTCCCTGATTGTTTACGGTACCGTTTACTTCAACAAAACGAATATTCTCAATTTGAGAATTGGTGTTATTTTCCATGTTTCCCCCGATCAGGAGGCTGGAATTCGCGGAAGTTCCAATGAGATTTCCATCGTTGCTCAGATTTTTGCTGATTTCCATTTGTCCAGCGAAATTTACCAGATTCTCATTTGTGAATGAGAGAAGTTTCGCGTTTCCAGCAAGATTCATTAATCCGGAAGAGCTGTTTTTGAGATTTTTACCCTCAAGATTTCCAAGAATCGAGACAGTTCCCGCGTTTTCAATGTTTTCTTTGATTTTCACATTGTCCAAAGTGTCCAGAACACCATTTTCAGCGTTGTTCAGACTTTGCGCCTGAATGGATCCGGTAACGGCAGTCTGCGCGCTATTCGTAAAAGTTCCTCCAATGTTCAGAGTACCAGTGACGCTGAATGTTCCGGCCGAGTTTACGTTACCGGCAACGGAGATGTCTCCCTGACTGATCCATGAATTTGAGGTATTGATATTGTCCGCGTTCACGGAACCATTCACGATAATGGCTCCATTATTGATGACATTATCCGCGATGAGAGCTCCATTTGAGAGTAATTCCCCAGTGTTAACTGTTAAATTGCCGGTTTCCAGGCCGGTTCCCGCGTAGATTTTTCCCGCGTAGAGGTTGATGTTTCCAGCCAGAATTTTTCCGTTTGTTCCAAGAAAAGTCATGGCAGTTCCAGTCGTCGGAGCGTTCATGGTGATTGTTCCGTCAGCTTCAATTCCGGTTTTGAAGATGATTGATCCTGAATTTGAAATGGAATCTGTTTTCAGGAATCCTGTTGAGGTAACGCTTCCGTCGTTACGGAGTTCGTTGGTAAGGTTTAAATCTCCCAAAGACATTGTTCCGCCCTGGTTTGTCAGCGATGCCGCGGAAGTTTTTCCAACGACGGAGAATACTTCGTAGTTTGTGATATTTTGGGCATCAAGTGTTTCGCTGATAAATACCAGGGAAGTATCACTTTCGCTTTTAGTATTTTGAAAATCGCCTGTTGTGACAGAACCGCTGACGAAGAGTGTTTTTGAAGTTGAAATACTTTCAGAGTAGAGGTTTCCGTCCAGTTGAATGGAGCCGGAGTTCGTTAACGTGCCATTCAGGTTTATTTCACGTCCGGAAAAGGTTCCCGAGTTATTCATAGAGTCAGCATTCAGGGTGTCAATCATCTGCATCGTGCCGGAGTTTGTGAGAGCTTTGGAAATGATGAGAGTATTGATGCCGTCCACGGAGCCTTTATTTTCAAGAGTCCCACTGATATTCACATTGTCAACGTAGATAACTTTTCCACTGTTGGCAATGGAAAGATTTCCTGAACTCATGAGACTGTCAACGACAAAAATATTTCCTCCGAGAGAATAGTTTCCATCGGTGATTGACATTGAGTTCAAATTTTGGTAGGTTCCATTGAGATTTCCTCCTCCGGTAACATGGAAATCGCCGCTGAAATCAATTGCACCGACAAAATTTGAAGTATATTTTTTTAATTCAGCGGCTCTCGTTGAGAAACTTGCGGCCTGTGCTGTCGCGGTCGTCGCGATCGCGGCGGAAAGAATACCGGCACCAACGTTTGGGAAAGGAACATTTGCGACAGTCGCGGCATAACTTTCTGCGGCAAGTACGGATTGAAGAGTCGCGTCAGCAATTGCGTGATCATATGCTTTCTGGTCACTTTCCGAAGTATCCACAAAGAAATAGCGGAGTTCAGATCCGTTCCAGCCTTTAATGTCAGTCCCTCCGTTAAGTTTCAGGATACCGGATGGATTTTGACCATCAGGAGTCGTGTCCTGTGGGTCATTCCATTTGGGTTTCAGATAGGCATCTGAAAAATTAATGTCAGTTGGATGAGACGGTTCATAGGGAGCATCCAATTTCGCTTCGTAGTTTGGAATGACAGTGACAATTTCTCCATCCATATTGTAAATTTCGCGCTGTTCGCCATTTATGGAACTGACTGGTTGTCCGTTAAAGAAATAATAACTTAACTCGTCATCAGCAATCGTTATTTTTTTGTCTGTTGCGGCATCCACGATGATGTTTGCCTCATCGACATAGTACGCTTCCCCTGCTGTTTTTTGATTGGCGAATATTCCACTGGAGAAAACAGGAATATTCTGCTGATACGAAATATCATCTTCAGTTGATATTGTTGTCGTGAAAGTCAGAACATTTCCGTCTGCTCCAGTGACCAGACCAAATTGGTTGACTGAATTTATGCGTGAGTCGGCAGCCGGATTTTGTGTTTGACCTGACTGAAGATAAACACCGTTGAGAGAGGAGTCGGTTTCACTTCGGTAAAGGTAGTATTGCCCGTTTACCGCAATAATTTCCGCCTGGCAGAGATTCACCGGGACTCCGGTGAACAGCATCGAGAGTTCCAGCCCCAAAAGGAGAACGCACTTCTTAAACAAATGAGACATTTTACTGCTCCTTAACTGAAAAACGTGAACAGAGAATCTCTGGTTAATCGTATCTTGTTGTTTGTATCGGCAACAGTGACTTTAAGGGTGAGTGGGAATGTTTAAAATTTTCTGCTTTTATTGAAAATAACGAAGAAACGGGTTAAGTGTATTGGTTGTTTAATTTAGGCGATATTTAATATTTTTTTGTAATTAAGATTTGAAAGAAAAGTTTGGATTTCCAGAAAGAGTTAAAGATAATTTAAGAATGTTGCAAAAAGCAGGTGAATTTTTAAGGATTTGTCGGAGGAGGGCTGGAAATTTTCCTAACGTTTTTGGCAGTACTTTCCATTGAGTCGAGAGTACCGCCTTTCTGAGAATTTTGGATTCCCTTTCGTATATTTCCACGGATTTTTATTGTTTTTTTTGTTTTTTTGGCTTTTCACGCCATCGATTATGAATCCACCAATACTGCGCGGGAGCCATGCGGATAAGTTCTTCAAAGACCGAATTGTACCATTGAGCCATTACTTTTGGTGAGGTCAGCTCGGTGTGGATTTTAGGGTCAAGGACTTCCTGGACACGAATAGTGAAGTGAAAAAGTTCCTCACCGTGTCGGATAGGAGCGGAGAGGACGACGGGAGCGTCGAACATTTTAGCGAGAATCGGGACCACTTTGTAGGTGGAAACATCCCGTCCGAAGGATTTGACCCAAAGTCCCTTTTCTCCCGCGTACTGGTCAGTAAGGATGACGACGGACCTTCCCATTTTCATGGCCTGATCCAGGAGGGGGGCCGCGTCTTTTTTGGGAATGATGGCCTGTCCGGTGGAACGTCTGAATTCTCCGAGATAGTCGTTCAGGTATGGATTGTCCAGCGTACGGGCCACACTGTATGGCGGGATTCCGATTAACCCCATGATGTATCCGGCAAACTCAAAATTTCCGAGATGACCAGTCGCGTAAATGAGAGGTCGGTGTTCGTAGAGAGCCTGAAGCGGTTTTTCCTCATTTTCAAGGGTGACGAATTTTTTCCAGTTTGAGAGATGGATTTTCCTTTCGGCAAAGGCCGTTTCGATGACCATGAGGAAAAGGTGACGCCAAACTTTGAGGCTCAGTTTGTGAATTTCCTTTGGAGAAAGTTCCGGGAAGGCGTGGCGGAGATTTTCATTGAGAAGTCGTTTTCGGATATGAAGGACGTCATTGGCAAGCCATGCCATGAATTCGGCAAAAGCGCGAGCCTGCCGCAGGGACAGGGCCTGAACGATGGAAATAACGAGCCGAACGAGAAAATAAACGGTGAAATCTTTCATATTTTAACGACGGAAAAACCGGTAAGCGGAAATACTTCTGGATGAATTTGGAAAGTTTCTTTCTTAATTCCGAAAGAACGATTTATTTTAACATATTTTTTTATTTTGGGCTATGGGGAAAGCGGATAAGATACGTGAAATATCTGGAAAAAAGGAAAGTTTTTGAGAGTTATTTTTCATTGAATTCTGTTTCTTTCGAAATCTTGGCGGATTGAGCGGGAAAACGGGGGGAGAATTTTCAGGAGTGATTTATGAAATTTTCGAATTGGAATTTGCTTGGAATCATCAGGATTTTTTACCAATCAAGGAATTTGCCGAAAATCCGTTTTAATCGTCTTAACAGGTTGGAAAATGGATAAAATTTGTTGTATTTGGAGAAATTCTTCTTGAAATTCCTTTAGTTTGGTTTAAAATGATAAACAGTATATTTGGAGATTTTTATTGACGTGAGTTTGGAGTAGTGTCATGATTCAGCGAATCCAGTCGGCCCCCCCGGTTTGGAAATATCCGGAATATCATCCGTCTGATCGAATCGCGATTTTTGTTCCATGCTATATGGACCAATTTTATCCACACGCGGCCCAGTCGATGGTAGAGATTCTGGACCGTCTTGGAGTCAGAGTGGAATACCCGCCGGAACAAACCTGCTGCGGTCAGCCGGCGTTCAATTCGGGATATTGGGATGAGGCACGAAAAGTGGTCCGTTCATTCGCGAAGACGTTTGAGAAATACGATTGGATCATTTGCCCGTCCGGTTCATGCACTGCGATGTGCAGGGTTTTTTTTGAGCATCTTTTTCCAGATAATCCGTCCATTACGGAAGTTGGAAAACGTGTTGTTGAATTGACGGAGTTTCTTGTTAATGTTTTGGGCGTGACGGATCTTGGCGCGAGATTTCCGCGTAAAGTGACACTTCATATTGGCTGTCACGGGCGGCGTGAACTTGGCATCGCCAGTCAGCCGGTTGAATTGCTTCGAAACGTTCGCGGATTGACGTATCTTCCACTCCCGGAAATGGAGGATTGCTGTGGTTTTGGCGGGACATTCAGCGTTAAGTTCCCCAATCTTTCTCTTGATATGGGACGGCGAAAGTGCGAAAACATCGCCTCAACCGGAGCGGAGGCTGTCGTTTCGATCGACACGAGCTGCCTGATGCATATTGGCGGGATTCTTCAGCTTGACCGGGAGAAAAAGAAGATTCGCACGCTTCACATCGCGGAAATTCTTAATTGTCGTTGAGGTTATTTTCTTGGGATACGATATTTAAGGTTTCGGAAATAAAACGAAAAGAGAGAAAAAAGAAATGACTCAAATTCAGACAGGGGAAGGTTTTCCATTTCAGAAACGTGAAATGCGCGATCTCTGTGTCTGCGGCGGTTCACCGGCAACGGCAGCGTCAGCAAGAAGATCGAGCGATTCGTACTCAAAGATGCTGGAGCGGACGCCGCGTTTCCAGCAGTGGCGTGAAAACGCTCACGCGATTAAGCGTTACGCGATTCAGCACCTGGATCAGCTTCTTGTCCAATTTGAGCAAAATCTTCAGAAAAAGGGCGTGGAAGTTCTTTGGGCGAAGGATGCCGCGGAAGCGAATCAGCTGATTTTGGAAATCGCGAAAAAACATCATGTGAAAAAAGTGGTCAAATCCAAATCGCTCGTTTCGGAGGAGCTTCAGCTTAATAACGCGTTCCGGGCGAATGGAATCGAGTCGATTGAAACGGATTTGGGAGAGTTCATTATTCAGCTTGCCGGTCAGCGTCCAACGCATGTTGTGATTCCGGCGCTTCATTTGACCGCGGAACAGATTGGTCATCTTTTTGAGGAGAAACTCGGAGAGAAATTCACGGCGGTTCATGAGGAGTTGACGGCAATCGCGAGAAAGCATCTGCGAAATCATTTTCTTACGGCAGATATGGGGATTTCCGGGATTAATTTTGGTTTTGCCGATACCGGGTCGTTTACTGTGATTGAAAATGAGGGGAACGCGGGTCTTTCGACCTCGACTCCGCCGGTTCATGTGGCGATTATGGGAATAGAGAAGGTAATTTCATCGGTAAAGTATTTGCCGTATTTTTTGAGTGTCCTTCCCCGCAGCGCGACCGATCAGAAATTAACAGCGTATACGCATATTTTTCATGGTCCAACGGCAGGACGCAAAATGTATGTGGTGCTTATCGATAATGGGCGGACGAATGTTTTGGAGGATCCATTTACTCAAAATACGCTTTACTGCATTCGCTGCGGCGCGTGCATGAATTCGTGTCCTATTTATCATCGTGTCGGCGGCTGGGCTTACGGGTGGATTTATCCGGGTCCAATTGGAGAGATTCTGAATCCTCATCTTTGCGGGATGGAAGCGGCTGGAAAACTTCCTTTTGCCTCGTCTCTGTGTGAAAAATGCGCGCACGTCTGCCCTGTTAAAATCAATATTCCAGAACAACTCGTTCATCTTCGGCATGTTTCGACCCAAACGATGGGTTCTCCCATGAACTCCGCCTATCAGCGTCTGCTTTGGAAAACCTGGAGTTTCGTGAATGAGAGAAGCGGACGGTTTTCGTTTTTCATGGGGCTTCTTCGGCTGGGAGCGCGTTTTGCTCCATTGGTTCCGAAACCGTTTCGGATTCTTGAATTCGGGGCCTGGTCGAAAGGACGCGCGGTTCCGGTCCCGCAAGGAAAAGCGTTCCGAAAGTGGTGGAAGAAAAACCGAAAGTCGGCCAATGGAAACCGGTAGTGGGAATGAGGAGCGAGAATGAATAGTCGAGATTTGATTTTGAGTAAGGTACGTTCCTCCATGATTCCTTTTCCCGGGGCGGAGCTTCCCACTCTGCCGCCTGTTGAGGAATTCAGGGACCTTGATTCCGGGATGCTGAAAAAGATATTCCAGGAATCTTTGACCGCTTTAACTGGAAAATGCCTTTTCGCGCGTGATACGAAGGAAGCCTCTGAAATTCTGATGAAACTTGCTTCTGAAAATGGCTGGGAGCGTTTCAGCAGTGCGCGTCATCCGCTGCTTTCGGAATTGTTTCCGCGGGATTTTTTTCATGGGAAAGGTAAAAAACGCCTTTATCTAGGGGAACCCGAAGGGGAAACCGACAAGGCGCGGCTTGCTGACATTCCAGTGAGTATCGTTTTCCCTGAATACTTTATTGCTGAAACCGGGACGTGCGCGGTTTTGAACCAGACCGCTCATGAACGCATGAACTGTTATTTAACTCCGGCATGCGTACTGGTTGGAAAAGTATCTCAGCTTCATGAGCGTCTTCAGGAGGTTTGGGACGGAATCATGAAAAATTCAGAGAACCCGGCCATGCGCGGTGAGTATGTCCTGGTTACCGGCCCAAGCCGAACGGCAGATATTGAGCGTGTTTCCGTGCTGGGAGTTCATGGCCCGAAAAATGTTTATGTTATTTTGATTCAGGACTGATTTTGGGTTTGGTAAATCCGAATATGTGAATCTCGTTATCCCGTATCCATAGAAAGTGATCAGACGATGAAAAAAAATCTTTTTTATTTTGTTTTTTTCCTTTTGACGGCACTGAGCGTTTGGACTTTTTCTTCTTCATTGGTCGTTTCTTCCGTTTGTGCGGCGGAAGAGGAAGCGGAGGATTCCGGCTTCAATTTCGGTGATTTTGGTGAGAATGATTCGGACGAATCAGAGGAACTGAACGAATCGGAGGAGCTGGACGAATCAGAGGATTTTGAATCCGATGAGACGGAGTCGGATTCCGATTCAGAGGACTCTTCAGAAGATGATCCGGAAGCCAGTTTTTTGAGTGGTTTCTCAGAGGAAGGAGATGTTTCCGAGGGCGGTCTGTCTGATAAAAAAGCTGGCCTGAGCAAGGCGAAGGCGAATCCGATACCTTTTGCCTCGAATGGTAAAAAGGCTGGAGATTTGGCCGAGTTGACGCTTCATGGCGTGAAATATCGTTTTCGCTGGTGTCCGGCAGGCACGTTCAAAATGGGAAGCCGAATGACGGAAAAAGGACGCAGTCTTGATGAAAAACAGATGGAAACGGTTATTCCTCACGGTTTTTGGATTCTCGAGACTGAAGTGACGCTTGAAATGTTTGCCAGTTTCGTAGAGGCCGCCAAATATGTCACTGACGCGGAACGTGACGGGCAGGGCGGATACCGGGTTGATGTCGAAAGCGGGCATATTCTTGGACTTGATCCTGCCGCGAACTGGCGTTTTGTTGGATACCGTCAGTCAAAAGACTTTCCCGTGACGAATGTTACCTGGTATGACGCGAGAAAATTCGTGGAGTGGATTCATTCGGAAATCTCAACGCATGAGGATCCGGCTGATTCAAAACGTCAGGTTTTGCTTCCGACCGAAACGCAGTGGGAGTATGCCTGCCGAGCGGGAACAGATACGACATATTCCATGGGAGACCGGATCATGAATCTTGGCGAATTTGCCAATATCCGTGAAATGAACCAGAACAAAGCGCTCATGAAGTCTGATCTCTTCAAACGTAATCCCTGGAGTCTTCCCTATGGTTTGCCGTTTAAATACGCCGCGCCTGTCGGATCTCTGGCTCCGAACGCGTGGGGAATTTTCGATACGCACGGAAATGTTTGGGAATGGTGCGCGGACGGTTACGCGGACTATGAAATTTCTGTTTTGCCGACGCAGGACGCGGGACAGCTTGAAAAATGGATTGGAAGGATCGGTCCGGATGTCAAAAATCTGAAAGTAATGCGCGGCGGCGGCTGGAACACGAATTTTGCGGATGCGCGCTCCGCGGCTCGTGGAAGTAATATGCCGTCAAGACGTTTTGTTGATCTTGGTTTCCGATTCATTATTTTACCAATGGAAAATGAATCTGCCTCCGAAGATGAAGTTGAGGAAGATGATGGACCGTCCGCCGCGGATATGCTTTTTGGCGGTGATGAGGATGAAGATTCTGAGGAAGAATCAGATGAGGAATTCGAGGAGGAAGAAGCCGAAGAAGATTTTGGTTTTGGCGGTGATTCTGACGACGAAGAAGATTTGGAGGAAGAAGATTCTGAAGAGGAATCCGAAGAGGAAGAATCAGAGGAAGATTCTGAAGAAGATTCTGGTTTTGGCGATGATTCTGACGAGGAAGATGAATCCGAAGAAGAACTCGAGGATGATTCCGAGGATGATTCAGAAGAAAGTACTGAAGAAGAGGACAGCTTTTTTTAATTGGGACGCACGGAAAACGGGATGCGTTTAACGTTCTAATAAGCACCCACCAGTGGCGGGTGTTTTACCAGAGAAACTGCCACTGCTGTCGTTCTCTTATTTCATCGAAAAGGAGAAACGACATGAAAGATCAGCTGATCACAGAGGTGCAGCAGCAGATGCTTCCGTACCTCGACAACGAACAGCTTCAAAAACTTCGCGCCGCTATGGAATTTTGCCTGTATGGGCTGGAGGTCAGGCAGAGCGATCAGCGGCAGGAGCGGCGGCAGACAGACGCGGCGGCAGCGTTCATCGCGGCAAAAAGTGTTGAGGGGTGTTCCGAAAAGACGCTTACCTACTATCGCAAAACGATCGAAGCCATGACGGCCGCGGTCGGCAAACCGGTACAGCGGATTACCACGGATGACATCCGAAAGTATCTGACGACGTACCAGATACAGCGGAAATCCAGCAAGGTAACCATCGACAATATTCGGCGTATTCTGGCCACATTCTATTCATGGCTGGAGGATGAGGACTACATCGTAAAAAGCCCCGTCCGAAGGATCCATAAAGTAAAAACCGCCAAGGTCATCAAGGAAACCTACTCGGATGAAGCTCTGGAGCAGATGCGGGATAATTGCGATTCCCTGCGGGATTTGGCGATTATTGATCTGCTGGCCTCATCGGGCATGCGTGTCGGAGAATTAGTAGCACTCAACCGCGATGACATCAACTTTAATGAGCGGGAGTGCGTGGTATTCGGCAAAGGAAACAAGGAACGTTTGGTATATTTCGATGCCAGAACGAAAAGCCATTTGCGGAACTACCTCAACAGCCGTACCGATGGAAATCCTGCCCTTTTTGTCACGCTGCGCGCGCCATACAACCGATTACAGATAGGCGGCGTGGAGCTGCGATTGCGGCAGCTGGGCAGAAGATTATCCATACCGAAGGTGCATCCGCATAAGTTTCGACGGACACTGGCAACATCTGCGATAGACAAAGGAATGCCAATTGAGCAGGTGCAGCAGTTACTTGGGCACCAGAAGATAGACACCACCATGCATTACGCAATGGTGAAACAGCAAAATGTGAAGCTGGCACATAGAAAATACATCGGATAGGACGGTACGATTATGAACGAAACACAGATCATGACGATCGGAGAAGTCTGCGCGACTATCTCTGACACATATCGAGCAAAAGCAGATGAAGTGACACTAATAAACACTTCCGATGTCTTGGAGGGCAAGGTGCTTAATCACGACCGAGTTCCCAACAAAGATCTAAAGGGACAGTTCAAAAAGACATTTAAGAAAAACGATATTCTGTACAGTGAAATCCGTCCGCAAAATTATCGTTTAGCGGAATATCCCCAAGGCCCCCGTTTTTTTCAGAAGAGCCAATTTCGGACTGTCGTTTAAGAAGTTTGATTCAGGATTTTCTGAAGAGTTTGATCATGCAGAGGTAAATGTAAAGGCCTCCCGCCCCCAGTGCGCAGGCGGTGAAAAAGGTAATTGGCTGAAGAAAAGTAAACGATTCTTCGTTCAGGAACCTTAAAAAGAATAATTTAAGCAGGATACCAGCCGCTAATGAGGCGAAAAAACCAATCATGAATGTCGATAGTGTCCCATGAAGGTTTTTAGGTGATACCAGGAGTTTAGCCGAAATTCCGGCAAGAAAAACCATTCCGCACCAAGCCAGAACATAGTTAAAAACCTGTTCCAGAAAGGTGAATTTTTCCATGTTTCATTCTCCTTTCAGGTCAGCCGTTTGGTTTATTTTGAAGGGAAGGAATTCCCGTGAACAGATTTCAGTTCTTTCGTCATTTTGAATTGAGATAAAACCTGGCGAACGAAGATCCCGAATCCATTCGAGATCTTCGTCGCTGTTCCTGAACAGAAATCCATTTCTGCACAGAATATTTGGTGGAAATGAAATTTGTTTTGTCTCCAAATCTCAATTTCAAAATAGAGTTTAAGGATTGAGGATTTTCCTGAAAATTCAGTATGCCAGAAAATTCCAGATGAAATTTTTCATGCCTGATCGCAATAAGCAGAAAACGTTTCATCGTTCCGAATGCATGAAGTTCACGTGAATTTTCACGCGTGCAGGAAATTTTCTGTTCATGGATTTACTGGTATTCGGAAATTTTCAATCCCAGAAACTGAAATCAGTTTGCTTCCTGGAGTTTGGCTGTTTCATTCTGCAGGTTATTGCGTGAACCTGAAGAGTAGTACTGGACATCATCGTTGAGATAGTATCCGCTCGGAAGCGTCTGTCCGCCAATGTTGGACTGGCAGCCGGTCGTCATTGAAAATGCCGCGAATAAACAAATGCCAATAATCAATCCGTACAGAGGGCGCATTCGCCACCTCCTTGTTCTTGTTTAATGAAATAATCAGTTTTAACTGATTGTGAAAACCTGTCAAGTGCCACTAAAATTATTATCGTCGATAAAATCGTTATACTTTAATAAAATTGGAGTTTTTGGAATGTTTTTCGAAAAAGTAAAAAGTCTCCTGTTTCGTCTGATTGTTTTTTTAGGAATATTTTGTTTTTTTCCTTTATCTTTAAAAGCGGCTTCGATTCGACTTGAGATTTTTTGCGATGGGCAACTTCAGCCGCTGGATGCTCAGGAATGGGGAAGAGCCTTAAATTCCGCCGGGTTTCAGGGAGTTCAAATTCGCGGCGGAGATGGATCTGATGTTTTGGATATTTATGAATTAGGACCGGATACTTACCGGGTTTCTGGAATGTTGATGAAAAACAGTCAGATTCTTCTTCCGGGAAACGCGCGATTTTCCGTTGGCAGAGTTCGCGAAATGAAATCGTATCTTGAGGAACAAATTTTACTCATGCGTGAAACGCAAACGTCGGAGATTGGTTCCGGCTCATCCATAGAGAATGGTTTAACTAAAGAGTCGGAAAGTATTTCAGGTGACCGTTCCGATCGAGAGTTTCTTTTCCAGGATTTGGCAGAATCGGTTGGTTTTCGAACGCAAGGTGTTTCCCGGAAAAAAGTTCTTCAAAAACTATCAAAGAATTTTCGCGCGGAGATTCGTTTTCCCAAAAGTATTCGTAATATGTTTGATGAATCGGATCTCGTGACAGAAGAATTGGAAGATGTGGCTCGCGGGACCGCGCTGGTTTATGTTTTGCGTTACCTTGGATACTGCGTTATCCCGGAAAGAGCGGAAACCGGCGGTTATTTTTTGAAGGTGGTTTCAGCGGCAAAATCGGATCCTGATAAAATTCTTTCAGTTGGATATTCGGTTGAAGATCCGTCCATTTCCAAACTGCACGAACGTTTTCAGGCAAATGTGGACGGCGTGTCCGCGTCTGTTATTCTCGAGTCTCTTCAAAAACGTTTGGAGATTCCTTTTCTTTTTGATTTTAATTCAATGGCAGGATTGGGAATTGAACTTGAGAAGGTCATTATTCAGCAAAAACCGGCTAAAATATCCTATCGCCAGCTTTTGGACGCGGTTCTTTATCAGGCGCGGATGAAGCGGGAAGTACGGATGGATGAAGCCGGAAAAGTTTTTTTCTGGATGACGACTATTCGGAAAGCGGAGTGAATGATTAGAAATTCGTGATGAGTTTTTTTAACTTTTGCCTTTTAGAAACATGAAGAAAGAAATTTTTCAGACGATAATTAGTTTTTCAATTATTTTAGTTGGAATTATTTTTATTTTGCTTTTCGGCTGCGGGAAGCAAGAGGAAGAACGAAAGGTCTCAGCCATTCCGCAAAGGGTCATTTCACTTTCGCCGGCACTGACGGAGATCATGTTTTCTCTTGGTTTGGAATCGAATGTCGTTGGCGTGACTTCGCACTGCAAATATCCGCCGGAAGCGCAGAGAAAACCCCAGGTTGGGACAATATTCAGTCCTAATTTTGACGTAATGAGTTCATTGAAACCGGATTGTGTCCTTCTGGCAAGTCAGGATGTCGAAAAAATCAGCAGAGTAAAAAGTTTCGGATGGCACCCGGAGGTTTTTCCGGACAAAACGATAGAAGATGTTTTCGCGGCTATTCGATACCTTGGAAAACGTTTTGGCGTGCCGGAGAGGGCCAAGTACCTTGAGGAAGAGCTGGAAGGACGATTGGAGGCTCTGCGGAAAAAAACGGGAGGACATGAAGCGGTTCGGGTTCTTTTGGTCGTAAGCAGAAATTACGAAAGTTCACAGCTTGAAGAAGTTTATCTTGCGGGACATGATGGACTTTGCGAGCCGCTTTTGGCTATTGCCGGCGGAAAAAATGTTTATTCCGGCTCAATGCCGTTTCCAAAAGTTTCAGCGGAGGGGCTGATCAGCATGAATCCGGACGTTATTCTTGAAATAGTCCCTGATGAGATTTTGAGGAATGTGCCGAAAGAGAGTCTGGATGCCGCCTGGCAGCGGCTTTCAAAAGTGAACGCGGTACGTAATCAAAAGATTTTTCGTATCGCGGAGAGTGAAGCCGCGCTGATCCCTGGTCCTTCAATGGTCCTTTGGGCTGAAAAAACCGCCGCGATTCTGAGTAATTTCTGAAATTGTCCAAAGAAATTATTTTGTGTTCAACAGACAGATTGAAAATATTCTGCCCGGTAAACCCCGCGAAGTACTATTTGTTTTAGTGAACTTCGCGAAAGTCATGTCTTGAGAGAAAAACGAGAGCGTTTTGAGTTTTTGAACGTTCTCGTTAGTGAAATCGAGTGGATTTGGTTGAGCGAAAGGCGGCAGCCAGGAATCGCGTGGATTCAAAATAAAATTGAAAATATCTGAAAAGACTAAAAAAACGAGGAACGGACTGAATTTGGGAAGTCCACAGTCCGTCCAATTAAGAAAAGAAATTTAATTTAATTGAATCCATTACTTTTTTTCAGCCGCGCATTCGGATTCCTCAAATTTTAAGACATGTTTTTTGTCGAGAACAGTTTCGTTCATGGAATCCATTACGTTGATGGCTCTGGTAGCCCTGCTGACAGTAGAATCATGCGTTAAATTGAAAACATCCTGATTTTCCCCCCTGTTTTCAGAGCGATTCGCGCGAATAAAGGAAATGGTGCGGGCAGTGAGATTTTTTGATTTTTCGTACGTTTGAGCCTGTTCACGTTCGTCGGTTCGCGCTTCCAAAATTGGCCTGAGAGCGTTCAGAATCATTCGGTAATGTCGATCAAAATATGGATCCCGATTTCGCCTTTCAGAAAACGCGGCTTCTTCCGATTCCTCAAGTGAACCGAAAACATAGTCGATCATCAAATTTTCATCCTGCGGATTCAGCATTTTTGGACTCGCTGCTTCAATAAAAGTTAAATACGTTTAAACTTAACCCAAAATCAAACAAATTACGGACAACAAATGTTAAAAAATGCTTCTCCTTAATTTCGCGAACAATTCCCAAATAAAAGGCGGGAAAATGGAATACTTTACCTGAAATCAGGAGAAAAACCGAACGCTTGGGAACAGCAGTGTTTATCTTTACGAAATTGAAAACGTTTTTGTTCTCAAAAGTCGGGAAATTAAACGAAAAATTTTTTCAAACTATCCCAAGCGAATTCCCTTTCGTAAAAAATTCTAAAATATCGATTAAATTTTATTCTTCGTTCACTCCCCTAATCATGAGAGCCAGTTTTTTGATTGCGGTATGAAGTCTGCTTTTGACCGTTCCAACCGGAATATTCAAAATTTCCGCAACTTCACGATATTTGATTCCCTCATAGTAAATTAAGAGAATAACCTGTCTGAGCTGCTCCGGCAACTGTTCAATGAATCCGCGAATCTTTTCAGCCCTTTCAGAGCGTTCCAATTCTTCCGGAGGCGCGGGATAAGTACCCGGAAGAATTTCCAGCAAAGAAATTCCTTCAAGTTCCTCGCCAAGCATTCGCAGATTTTTTTCGAGGCTCGCGTGCTGATGACGCCTGTTTCGGCGTTGAGTGTCAATTGCCTGATTCGTTGCCACGATATAGAGCCAGGGACGGAATTTGCGACCGATCTCAAACTGGGAATTTTTCAGATAGATTTGAAGGAATGTCGCCTGAAAAACATCTTCCGCCAGTTGAGCATCGCCCAGAAAGTGTTTCAGGTAATGGTAAAGTTCGTACTCGTATCTCAGGATGAGCTGCTCCAGATACGTTTCTTCCTGGGATTGGCAGAATGCTTCCATCAATTCTTCATCACTCATGGAAGAGGGAACGGATTGTGATGAACGATAGGAGGTCATACTTTCTTCATTACCAAAACAAACCGGTTTTTCTTTTGGAAAAATCTACCGCGAATGGATATGTCAGGAAACTTCCGAACTTCCCGTTCTTTTCGCTGGCAATCCGTTTGGGAAAGGTCTCTTTAATTTTTCAAAATTAGGAACACGTTTTAGGAAAACGTGTTCAGGAAATCTGCCTCAAGTCCGTGAAGGCGAAAAAGTTTGCGAATCTTAAGGGGAAGTACTTCAAAAACCTTTTAATTCATTTTAACCGATTTTTTATTTTTGGCAAGATGTTTTGCTTCATTGGAGAACTTTTTGTTAAAAAATATCCTGAAATAAAGTTTGATTTTCTCTATTTTTCCTAATTTTACTTTTTGGTTAAAGACAATCTCTGGAGTTTGAGATATCTTTTCAAATATCCTGTGGTAAACAGAAGTCATCAGTAAAAAAACTTTTCGATTTCTTTTCGGAATCCATTCTGCCAAAGGAACCGTTTCCGCGTAGAATTGTTCCGCGCGAGCCAGATTTTTTTTTATGACAGGAAGAAAATCCGAGCAATTTTCGGCAAGAATTTTATTTTTTATGAGACTGGAAAAGTTTTTTTTCTCCTCATCCGTCATTGGATTTTGATTGGACGTTTTAGTTTTTTGCAAAGTAAGACAGTTCCAGTCTTCCAGCGGCAGGTAAAGCCTGTCATTTTGGGCATCAT
The DNA here is from genome assembly GCA_017408405.1 of Thermoguttaceae bacterium. Taxonomy (GTDB): domain Bacteria; phylum Planctomycetota; class Planctomycetia; order Pirellulales; family Thermoguttaceae; genus RGIG3701. Next base: position 66,198 of record JAFQUP010000025.1, on the reverse strand, counting down.
CAAGGACGTCACGAAGAATATTCGTCCATTGCAGAGCTTTTCCACATGAAACGGCAGCGCGGAAAATGGGAGTGTCGGCATCAGGAGCAATTTGCGCGGCTGGGATACCCCAAATGTGAAGGCAAATCAACCCAACGGCAGAAGCCACATGGTAACAGTAATTTTCTAGTTCTTCTACTGTTTGGAAGAAATTTTTTTCCAAATCGGTCTGAATTCCGTGAAGGACATCAAGAAAATATTGGGTTGGAATTGAATATTGGCGAATTGTTTCGTAAATAGCCGGAAAAATAAAATAAAGCGAGAGAATGGGGGAATTGGAAGACGGAAGTTCTGAAAAGGCACGTTCCGGATCTTTTAGAGCTTCAAGAAATGTCGTTTGAAAAAGCCCCAAAAACAGTCTGGCATCATCGGTAGATTGGGTATCGTCCACCAAGTCATCCGCCAACCGCATGAAAGCATAAACCGCCTCCATTGCGTGCCGTTCCCGTTGAGGAAGAAGGCGGAAGGCCGAAATGAAATTAGATCCTGAATTGGCGCAAATTTGGGCGCAATGATCGAAACTTTTTTGAAGTGATTCCATATTTTGCGCCTTTTTTCGTAAAAAACAGATTTAGGAAACGTTAAATTTTAGAGAAAGAAATTTGAGAAAATCTCTTTTCTCAAATTTCTCCTTTTTTCATGCTGAATTTGATTTATGCCTCTGTTTCCAAACTGGTTTCCGTTTTTTTTCCGATAAAAATGTAGTATGGAACACGAAAAATCGGAATATACGGTACTTTTAGCCAGGATTCATCGCACTGAACCGTCTCGAAATGCTGCTGAAGGTACGGCAAATGGTCTTTGCAGAGGAAAACATTATCCGTGCTGAAATGGACCGGCCAGTAGCTGCGAGTGAACCACGAATGTTTCTGATGTCCTTCATCCGGCCATTTTCTCGAAACGAAAAAGTCCACGACGCCAAGAGTTCCGCCCGGCCGCAGAATCCGCATCGCGTTCTCAAGCGCGGCGTACCAGTCCGGAATCATCGTCAGAGAGTAGGAGAACGTCACGATGTCAGCGTACCCTTCCGCCGGAGTGAATTTCGTGGCGTCCGCTTCCACCGCTTCAACGTTCGTCCAGCCGTTTTTCTCAATCCGATCGTTCGTGACTTTCAGGAGAGAAGACGCAAGGTCCACGACATAAACTTTTTTTAATTCTGGGATCAGCTCCCGGATATTTTCAAGATTGGCACCGGTCCCGCCTCCCATATCGACCCAAATAATGTCCTTGCCGGCATTTTGGGCGGCCGCGTGCATCATTTCCGAACGGCCGATCAGGAAACGCTTGCGGAAATCATCATATCCGCTTGCCTGACCGGAATAGAAACTGTCAAGACGTTCCGCATGACTTTTTCCGCTTCCGTGACGAAAAATCATGTGGTACAAAATTTTAAAATCAGAACCCAAACTCATGAAATTACCCTTAATCGGCCAAACAGGAGTTACGCGTTAACCGTAACTCCCGACTTCGAAATCAATCGAACCGCAAAACCAACATTCCCTTCCGAATTTTTCTCTTAACGGATCAGGTCCGCGACGTGGAAACTTCCGTAAGTATGCACGCGGTCCAATTCATGCAGACGAGCCGTTTCTTCCGGATACATTTTGAAGTGGTCGGTGATCTTTTCTTTCACGCCTTTTCCGAAATCGATCTCCACTTTTTCGAGGAAATCAGTTTGGAATCCTCCGGAACGCCACATAATTCGGGTATCATCAGCGGCTCGGAGAAGAATGGCCTCCCATTCGCTGACAAGACATTCAAACATATTGTTCGCGAGCCAGTCCATGTGATCGAGAAGAATGAAACGTGAAATTTTGACATCATTCTCACGAAGGAATTGTTCGACGGAAGCGGTATGAGTCGTGACCTGATCGGCCAGACCGTTTTTAAGTTTAAGGAAGTTTTCCTCCGTAAGGTACTCCGGACAACAGTCTTTTGTGTATTTTCCCGTCATGTAGACGCGCCAGAAATAGTTATCACTGATAGGAAGTCGGCAGAAAACCGCTTCAAGGCAATCCTTCATGAAAAGCGCGATTTGGCCTTCGTACTGGGATTCGACCTGAATGCGCTGAGAAAGCGGAACACCGAGCATGGCCAAAGTCGTGTCGCGGTTCAGGAACCAGCGAAGAGTTTTGGTCCAAAATTTAGGTTCGAGTTTTTCACGATAGATTGCCTGCTGCTCTTCGATATTTTTGGCGTCCAGGAGTTCATTGACCGCGGGGCGGCAGCCGCTTCGGTTAACGTACCAGTTAATCCATCGGGCGAAATATCCGGAGGTTCCGTGCCAGTAGTAGGGCACTTTGGCACTCTGGAAATAGTAAAGTTTTTTGTCCCAGAATTTTCGGGATTCTTCCGGCAGAGCAGGACGAAGAGTTTCGCGGTAGAGTTTTTTGACTTCTGGATGCCAGCCTTCCCCAAGCAGCTGCCAGTAGTCTTCGTAATCCAAAAGTTTCGCAGCTGCTTTTTTCAGTTCAAGGACCGCGTTCTGGCGATAGTTCATGTCTACCGCGTAAACATGCTGGCAGCCTTTCAAAATGTAGTCCAGCGAATTGCAGCCGGCACTGGTAATGACCAACACGTTGTCTTCTGGCCGAAGATTCAGCATTTGACGGTCAATTCGAGGGTCTTCCCAGCAGATATTGTAGACGAGATTGTTGCCGTGAACATGGCGAAAGACCATGGAATTGATTTTTTCGGAAAGCGACATTTTGTGATTCCTGTCTGTCTTTGGTAATTTGAATTTCTGGCAAATTTAAAAATTCGCATATTTTCACACTATCATTCACTAATTATACCCGGCTTGCGCTTTTTTTCAAGGAGTACTGGCCATAAATTTTCACTACTTTTCATAAATTAAGCGGATTCTCTTCTGGTTTTGGGGCAAAAAACTGGTTTTTGTCCGATTTTAAGCCATGATTTGAGAACCTTCGTCTTCATTCTATGGCTTCGTGCCGACTTTATCCGGAAGGAACTCCGGTCCAAGAAGCGGGATCAGCTGCTCGGCTGTGAGATTTTGCAGATCATAATTGACCGCAAGCTGATTCAGGACACTTGGCAGACGGTGCGTCAGGTCACCGCAGCGGACGTCGTCTTTTCGCGTTTTCAAGATACCGGGACGCAGACAGTCCATCTGCTCGTTCCAGTAAAGGCGATAGATCAGTTCGAAAAAGCAGGGCAGGCGCGTCAGGGAGAGGCGTTTCATCGTTTCGGCGGTAAAGCTGTCCAGATTGGAAAGGTTTTCATCCAGCCAGATCTGTGCGTATTTTTCAGACTGATATTTTGCTGTCAGCTCACCGATCCGCCAGGCAGAGTAAAGTAAATGAAAGACCTGATTTCGTTCTTTTACCTTTGGAATATATGCGTAGTCCTTCAATACCTTTCTTGTTCCGCAGGCATTTTTCGGGCAGACCGAGTCGAAATAGAACATGGAGAGCCACGCCCACATTCCGGCATCGTTCTGAAAGCTCTGAGAATCGCAGTGTCCAAGGCGTTCGCGGAACATTTCAGTAAATTCTCTGCGCGTGGAGAATTTCTGCTCCGGCATATCGGCGTCTTCTTCATGCAGTTCCGTAAATTTCGGGTCTTCCAGTACGGACCGCCAGTGCGAGATGTCCATTTCCGGAGTTTGACGGAGCACGTCGAGCAGGTTCCGAAACCGGTCGATCCCTGCTTCATTCAGTCTTCTGAGTCTCATTTTTCATGTTTCCTTTCGCGATCCGTCACCGCTGATCGTCATTTGCTTCCGCATCGGCCCAACTGCTTTTCTGAAATACCTCAAGAAAATGATTCTTCCCGCAGAATGCATTCACGACGTCCTTCACCCACTGTTTCTGTTCCTCTTCGTCTTCATCTTCAGGCAGCGGCAGCTTTTCAGGGTGGATCTCTGCCGCCAGCCGGAGAAGATGATTCCAGACCTGCTCATCGTCCTCCGGATCCTGTTCTTCGATGGCGTTTAAAATGACTTCACGAAAGACTCCCGGCAGAATGAGTGCCTGAAGTACCGGGTCTGATTCCAGGTGGCGGGCCAGTCCCAAATACTTCTCATTCACCAGAAGTGCCGGAAGATCTCCATTAAGGTCAAGCTGCCATGGAATGTGATCCAGCTGATCGGACACTTCAAGCGCAATCAGACTCGCTCCGCCTTTTTTAGAAGCGGAGATCTTTGCGAAACCGAGGATCTTGCCGATTTCTTCCTGAACGTCAACGATTTTAATAGTAAAAGTGAAATGACTGGCACGAAACGGACTAAGCGTGTTTTCGCAGGTCACGATCCCGCCGCGAAAATCTTTCAGGATCCCAATGTCGTCAAATCGTTTTACTTCCGCGTTTCCTGCGCAGGTCGCTTCAACGATAATGCGGGCGTCTCTGGGGAATTTCATTTCACGAAGATCCAGTTTCAGGTCAAAGGAAGCGTCTTCCCTGACCGTGATCTGGATCCTGTCGCGCGTGATTTTTTTGCGCTGAGTGCTGTTGATGCGTTTTTTCATCGTTTTTCTGTTTTATTTTTACGGGCATTGATTTCAATGGAGGCTGACTTCGTTCAGGGTCTATTCCTCTTCGCTGGAAATGTCGCGCACATCGACGTAAACGTCGCGATTGGGATCGAATCCGGAGATCTTGAAGCTGAATTTCTCTGACGGCAGGATCTGAATCTTCAAAACATTTCCCTTGATTCCCTGCGCAAGTGAGGGGATCAGGCAGTTTGCGTTTTCAGAAGAAAAACGGAATGTTTTTTCATTCAGTCTGCAGGATGCCGTGTTTTTTTGATTGATTTTTTTGTAGAAACTGAAGTCCAGTTCGTTCCAGTTCCGGAACGGATTCCTTTTTTCGACATAGTATGCGGCTTCGATCTCCAGCGCGGCATTGGGCGGAATGGGCATTCCCGTCGAGCAGATCCGGAATCCTCCCGTTTGTTTTTGGATCTCGTACCATTTGCGGACCAAAGGGCCTGGAGCTTCTTTCAGTTTCTCCTCACTGCGGGCAATGGAACTGTTCGCTTTTCCTGCTGATGCGGAAATATTGCGCGTATCCGGAAAAAAGGAGGCGAATGCGTTCAGGTTTGCCTTGCGGTTTTCAAACTGAATGATCTTGTTGAGTGTTTTGGCGATGTTGGCGACAAACCCCACACGTCCTTTGAAGCCTCTTTGCCATTTTTTTCCTTCCAGACGCTGAGATTCCCAGTTTTCATGCGCAGGTTCTTCCGAGTCGCCAAGAAAACGTGAGAGATGGTTGTCCGGATCAGATTCATCTGCAAGAAACAGTCCGCGGATACCGGGAACTCCTTTAGGCTTGGGAAGCAGCATGCCGTTTCGGGTGAAATAAAAATCATCTTTTTTTGCATTCGCGTCTTTCTGAATAAAGACCGTACCGCACCCCCAAAGATCGTTTTCTTCCGAATGAGGCAGACGAAAACGGAGCCGAAAACCCAGGATCTTGCCGAGAAAGAATTCTTCACGCCAGGAAGTCAGCGCACTCCCCATCGCATTCTTTAGAAGAGGCTCGTTCGGAACGTTCTCGCCGGGGATCTCAATTTCTCGGACCAAAACTTTATCGCCAAGGCATTTTTGGAAAAGTTCCAGATTTTCGGCAAAATAGATGAAGCGATTCAGCGTTTTTCCATTTTCCTTTTTCGGGTCGAAATATTTCTTCACGAGCGAGTTCATTGTTTGGGCGTTGATCAAGATCGGTTTTCCTTCACCGTGGATCTCAACAGTCAGTTCCCCTTGGAGTATCTTCACGAAATAGTTGCCGATCGTCAGCTGAACGAGGCGTTTGGGGGAAATATTTTGGAGGAACGGCACGACGAGCGAAAGGCCCGGATCATTTGTTCGCGTCAATCCCCAAAATTGGCTGAATTCCTGAATTGCGGTCTCATCATCGACCGGCAGCGGCATGCGGTCAGCCTGCGGATCGCAATTTTCATCCTTGCGGCACCAGAAACCGTAGGCCTCGTAGTGATTTCCTTCAAATTCGTGGAGCTTGAGGACCGATTTCCCCATCAGAAAGCGTTTTCGGTCCGATTTTCTCAGCGTCAGACCAAATCGTGTATGGACGAGACTGGCCGCGTTAAAGACCGTTTTCCCGAGTCCCCAGCGTCCAGTGCCGCCGCGTTTTCCGCTGCGTCCGGAGTTGCGCCAGAACCAGTAAAAGTGCTCCTCGGCAGCATTCGGTTCGGATTGCCGGATGATACGGTCCACAGAACCATTCAGCCCGATGGTATTGAAGTCCTCGCAGACAAGATATTTCATTGGCTGGCGCATTCCATCCTGCAGAGAGAATCCAAATTCTTTCAGCGGTCCTTCCAGGCGGGCAAAAAGGGAATGGATCCGTTTCTGATTTTCTTCATCCCAGTTCAGTGTGCCGATCCGAAACAGAACGCGAACCGGTTCCGTACTTTCCGGGTCCTGTGCATCGAGGGAGTTTTGGATGGACTCACGGACCAGTGAACGGATCCCGCAGTAATCGTCTTCATCAACATCATCTTGAAAATGTCGGTCATCGTAGGGGTCGGTGCACTCCGAACACTGCTGCTGGCGGGCAAAAAGCCACTCTCCCCAGCTTTCAAAACCGGCGGCTGTTTCACTTGCTCCATTCAGGAAGGGATCGATTTCTTTCATTTCGGCGTCATTCGTTTTTTGTTGAGGTCTTGGGGAATTTTTTCTTAGCGGACTTTTGCACCCGCTTTTTCAAAGATCTCGCTCAGCTCGCCGTAAAATCGGGAACATTGTGCCGGAGTGCGTCCGAAGCAGTCTTTCGCGTTTGGGTTCGCGCCGTATTGGAGGAGAAGGCGAATGACTTGCGGATTGCGTCCTGAAACGGCAAAATGGAGCGGAGTCTCGCCGTACGGGAGCGTTACGAAACGGACATCCGCTCCGGATTCCAGAAGAAGCTGGACCGCGGCAGCGTCTCCGCGTTTCGCAGCCCGGTGAAGGCCGGTTTCATAAAAAAACGGATCCTGCTCATTGATGTTGGCTCCTTTGGCCAATTTTTTGCGCAGGAGTTCCAGCTTGCCGTGCCCGGCAAGTTCGTAAATTGGAGCGAGGATATTTTCAGAAGATGATTTTTCAGGATGGCAAGTATGGGGGGGATTGGTCTTCTGAAAAAAGAGCGTTTCCTGAGCGTTCTTTCGCGCGGTATCGGGATTTGATGGGAAATGAGTTGAGGGAAGATTTAAGGAAACAGTTTCCGTCCCGGAAAATTTTGATTCGTAATGGTCTTGGGAAGAAGATGATTGCGGCCGTGAATCATACTTTACTTTACGGTGCGTGGGCTTGATATTTTTTATGATTGTTTCGCGCTTCTTTTCATCACTGAAAAAATCATCCTGCCTGTTTTGGTGAGTATCTTCATATTCAGATTTGGAAGTGAAGAATCGATAAAGCAAAAAAAGAATGATGATCCAAAAAATAGATGGACCGGCATTGAGGCTTAAAGGTTCCGCGGAGGATAAAGTCTCCGCATGGACAGTGGAAAGATTGGTGAAAATGAGTACGATAAACATTAATCGAAAATTTTTTGAAAAGTTCTTTTTCATTTTTCTTTCTCACTTCTTCTGTTCTGGAAAAGCTCATTTCCGTCTCGCGCGTTAATGCGAAATGTCTTTCGGTATCAGATTGGATTTGGAAAATATGTTCGAGAATTAATTCCTTCTGTCAAAAATCCGCATCACTTTTCATGATGCGGATCTTAAAAACTCGGTGACTAAAATTAAGGAAAATTTTTAGTCTTTGCTGAAGTTGGAGTCAAACGCGAAATCGCTCGGCGAGAAGTTCCAGCTCTTCACGAAATTGAGAGCGTCTTCCGCGCCCCAGAAGCGTTCCATGCCGGAATCTTCCCATTCGACGGAGAGCGGGCCTTCGTATTTCGCGACATTGAGTTCGCGGACGATCTCTTCAAAATTGACGTCTCCGTGACCCGGACTGCGGAAATCCCAGCCGCGGCGGCGGTCGCCAAAGTTGATGTGGGAGGCCAGGATGCCGGATTTGCCGTTGAGCGTAACCGCGGCGTCTTTGACGTGCACGTGGTAAATGCGGTCCGGGAACGCTTTGATGAATTCCGCCGGATCGACTCCCTGCCAGATCAGGTGGCTCGGGTCAAAGTTGAAGCCGAATGCCGGATGGTAGTTCATCGCCTTGAGCGCGGTCTCGGCAGAGTAAAGGTCGAAAGCGATCTCCGTCGGATGGACTTCCAGCGCGAATTTCACGCCGCATTCCTGGAAGACGTCCATGATTGGCGTCCAGAGTTCATTCAGAAGCTCGAAACCGGCATCGATGTCTTTCCAGTCCGTCGGCGGCCAACTGTAGAGAAGCGGCCAAATGCTGGAGCCGGTGAAACCGGTGATGATCTTGATGCCGCATTTCGCCGCGGCGCGGGCAGCGTCTTTCATTTCTTTGATCGCGCGTTCACGGACGCCTTCCGGATCACCGTCGCCCCAAATGTAGTTCGGAACGATGTTCTTGTGGCGGGCATCGATTTTATCCAGAACGCACTGGCCGACGCAGTGCTGGCTGACAGCCCAGATTTTCAGGCCGTATTTATCCAGCATCGCTTTTTTCTCGGTCCAGTAATTGTCGTCTTCCAGCACTTTGTGGATGTCGAAATGGTCGTTGGCTCCGCAGGCCAGTTCAAGACCTTCGTAGCCGAATTCACTCATGCGGCTGGCAATCGTTTCAAGATTGAGGTCTCCCCACTGACCCGTGAACATCGTAATCGGTCTGGGCATATTTTTCTCCCTTAAAAAAATTTCAGGTTGGTTGATGAAAATTTTTCAGGCGTCACGCCTGATTAAAATTTGACGATAACTATTTCTTAACACAAAGTGCGTTAAATTTCAATAGGCCCCCACCCTCAAAAATGCGAAAAAATCTAAAATTTTCAGAAAAAGGTCATTTTTTTCTCACTAAATTCCATGATTAGAACACTTGAGGAAAGAAGATTCTCTTTTTTTACTCTTCCTCATTTAATAAATCTCTTTTTTCGTGAGGGAGGTCCAGCCCCCAGAATCCCAATTTTGGATTTTTTTCCAGAATCGCGATCTGCTCCAAAGCTTCAGCTTTTCTCTTCTGCTTCTTAAGTACGGAGATTAAAAAGAAGCGGGCGGGGACATCTTCTGGAAATTTTGTCAGCCGTTCACGAAGGAGGCGTTCCGCTTCAAAGAAATTCTGGCGCAGATATTCGGTTTGAGCCAAAGGAAGAGTATCCTGCGCGACAGCCTCTCTTTGGTGCTGCTTTTGAGCTTCCTGAAATGCTTTTTCAAACCGTGAGGAAACTACCAGCCCCAAAATCCAGGTTCCCGTAAAGAGGAAGAGCAGCAGTTTTTGGGAAAATGGCGGAAGAATGGAATCCCAGAGAAGCGTCATGCAAATGACTGCCATGGCGAAAATCGCGTAGAACATCGCGGCAAGCCACGCTCGAAAGGAGCCGTGACGTGCGAGATATTCCAAGCCGGGCCAAAGTTTAAGGAGCTTCATGGGAGGGTCGGGTAATTACCGTTGATTAATTGTTAAGGAACATGAAAAGCGTTACGAAAGACGAGGCTTCCGTAAAAAAGGCGTTAAATCTCAAAAAATGGAATGACAGTTCTGTTTTCAAGCAGTGTCAAAAGTTCTTTAGGGCCTGCCAGAAAATCAATTCCTTCAAGGAGTTTCTGCGAGGCCTCTTCCTGTGATTGAACCCAAACGCCGATAAGTATTTCCAGACCAAGCCAATTTCTGACAAACCTGACCGTTTCCGCGGAATCAGGGGTAATCAAAAACGCGTCCGCGTCTCCATTCTTTGCTTGGTCCCAATCAGACGTAACAGAAATTTCGGCAATCCGCCAGTTGTTTTTGTTTTGAGGAATCAGTTTTCCGCCAGCCGCGCGCCTCAGTTTACGGTGGTTTGCCGAGTCCGCGGAGAAGGTGAAAAAAACGGCTCTTTGCAGTGTGTACGCGGCGTAACGCATTTGCTCAAATTCATGAGCAGCTTCCGGCTGAGTGAGTTTGCTGAATTCTTCCAGGGAACGGAGTGATTCCTGAAGACGTGAGAAATTCGCGTTCAGGACAGCCTGGAGTGAGGAACGCTGAAACTCAGAACGGGTAGTGATTTGCGTGCCGACGTCTGAAAGCGTTTCACGAAAAGTCAGACGCTGATCCAGTGGGAATTTCAGGATATTCAGTGCCAGACGATGTCGAAGCGTTTTGAAATTTTCCGCTAAAAATGCGTCGTCATGAATAAATCGGACAAAATCCTCAATGACACGCAGTGCTTCGCGCGCACGATTAGCCGAAGCGTCAATCACACGAAGGTAAATGGAAGCGGAATCAGGCATGGCTCAAACAGGGAATGAGGGAACGAAAGTGAGTAAACGCGCGGAAAATGAACGAAGGAACATTAAACAGCCAAAATATTCATTCAAAACATTCATTCGTTTTGAAAATGGTCATGACTGCGTTTGGGGGATGATGAAATCGGTTTCCCTCTAGAGGTGCGGGAATTACGATTAAGGGGAATTTTTCAGTGGTATTCAATGATTGAAGCCGCTTTTCCTGACAAGCGTCAGAATGGTGACGACTCCAAGTTCCCAAAAGACCTGAAAATCGCTGTCAAAAAAGGGCTTTGCCATTGACCGTTCCGGAGGAATCACTGCTTAAAATTCCTTCCCGGCATCGAAAAAACGATTTATGGGAATATCTCAAAACTCAATTTCCGGCAAAACGGATAATTTTTATTTTGACTGCGTTCCCGGGAGCCTCATCCGTTTCCGAATAGACGGAACTTATGGTGCCTTTTAAATTTCAACACACAAATTTTTCTCCGCGGGAAAGCAGTTTTTGAAAAATTCCTTATTTTTTCTTTTTCCCCTTGCCTTTATTCTTTCCCTTGCCTTTGGGATTGCTTTTTCCGGTTTTTTTCTTCGGTTTTTCTTCGGGAAGAGGCTCATCCTCAAAGACGAACACACTCCCTTTCAACGCGCGGAATGTTTCGTCCGAAAGGTCAAAGTCATCCTCAAATTCATCTTCGTATTCGTCGTCAAAGAAGCTTTCATCTCCATCCAGGAATTCTTCCTCGAAAGCGGCTTGCCCTTCAGAGAAGGTCTGGGAACCATCCGCGGCGGCATTGAAATCTTCCAGGAATTCGGGATTTCCATCTTCTTCGAGCAGTTTTTTGTCCTCCGCGTTCAACTGCGCCAATTCCGTCTGAATTTTGTTCGCGTAGTATTCCTGGGCCATGCTCCATTCCTCAAGCTCACGCCTTCTTTCTTCTTCCTGGGCTTCCAGTTTGGCCTGGCGTGTCGTTTCACTGAGTTTGGAGTCAATATCGTCCCGATTGTCATCTTTTTCACGTTTTCGGAAATAGAGCTTGATCGGCACTTCGCCAAAATCGAGCTGATCGCGCAGGACACTCAAAAGGTAACGCCGGTAAGTCGGCGGAAACATATCCGGATTATTGCAGAAGAGAACGACCGTTGGAGGAAGAGTTCCCACCTGCGTGGCGTAGTAGATTTTCGGGCGGCTCAAACGATAAAGCGGCGGCGGATTGTACGTGAGAGCGGCACGAACCAGTTTATTCAGGCGACTTGTCGAAACGCGCGCGTTCGCCTGCCGATAAAGCATTTGGGCATGATGGAGCAGCAGCTTGACGTTTTTGCCTGTTTGTCCCGTAATGAAAGCGATCGGTACGTGCCACATCGTTGGAAAAGTGTCCCGCAGATAGTCCGCCCAGACTTCCGTGTTCATGTGCTCGCGCATCAGGTCCCATTTATTAACGACAAAAATGCACGGTTTGTTTTGCTCCATGATGTAGCCGACCAGCTGTTTATCAACTTTGCTGATTTGCTGGGAAGCATCAAAGAACATTAAGGTTACGTCGGCAAAACGAATGCTTCTCTGTGCCCGGTGCGTACCGTAATAGTCAATGTTCGTGCGCACACTTACTCTTCTGCGGAATCCGGGAGTGTCCACGGCGATGAAGGGTTTTCCGTCCAGTTCGAATTTAACGTTTACGCTGTCTCGTGTCGTTCCCGCGACATTGGAGACGATCATTCTCGGGAATTTTACCAAGGTATTGACGAAAGTACTTTTTCCGACATTTCGCCGACCGACAATCGCGATTTTCATCATGTCGTCAATTGATTCTTCCGGTTCATCCTGGACACGCGATTCTTCGGGGAGATGTTCAAAAATGAAGTTGAGCAGCTCTATTCGTCCCCGATTTTCTTTCGCGCTGACGGAAATCAGATCCCAGCCGAACGAAAAGAAGTCATTCGCGTGATTTTCCAAACCGATATGGTCTGTTTTGTTAACGACACAGAGAACCGGAATCTGAAGACGGCGGATTTTGTTCGCGACGTGTTCGTCCAGCGAAAGAATTCCCTCTTTGGCATCCACGACAAAAAGAATGACATCCGCCATATCGATGGCCGTTTGAATCTGATGTTCAACGTCATCTGTCAGATTGTCTGAATCCAGGATTCCCATTCCGCCGGTGTCAATGAGAGTAAACTGAAAAGGGGTCTCCAGTTCTTCATCATCAGCATCGATCTCGGCACTCATCCAGTCGCGCGTTACGCCGGCGGTAGGATCCACGATGGCCATTCTGCGTCCGCAGAGCCAGTTAAAAAGGCTTGATTTGCCGACATTTGGCCGGCCAACGATAACTACTTTGGGAAGAGTCATGAAAAATTACCTTCAATTCACTAATTGATTTATTTCCTGTCGGGTCCCTATTTATTATACACGAAAAAAAATTTTTTTCTACGGGGGACTTTACTCCTTTTTTATTTTTTTCACGATTTTCTCTGATTTTTGCTTGACGTTTTAGAGCTTTTCGACTATACTGAGAAAAAAATTTTCGTTACTATTCTGTTTCGGGAGGTTTATCTATGAATTGGACCCTGAATCGTCTTTCAATCCTGATTTCAGTTCTCGTTTTAGCCGGAATTTTGCTTTTGCTTTCTATTTTTTATTTTCATGAGAAAGAAAGCATTGAAACTACGCAGGGAAAAAATACCGCGGAGGTGACGAAGAAACCGCGGAAACCGCAACCGGAACTTACGGAGGAAGAAAAAGAGAAGATTCGTCTTCGACGTGAGGCTGAACGAACGGGACAAACTTCAGAAGAACTTGAAAAGGCAGCGGAAGATCCTCAGAAGCAAATTGATCGGGAGGCGCAGAGAATTCAGGGGCTTACGGATGATGAAGCGCGAAGTGAGCTGGTGAGGAAAAAACGGCAGCTGGAAAAGATTCAAATGGAGGATCTTGAGCAGATTATGGAGACTGTTTCACCAGAAAACCCGGATGTTCCGAAACGCGAAACCACGGTTTTGAAAAAAGTTGAGGCAGATCAGTTTGACGCGGATACGGCGCAGATAGATGATTGTCGAATGACGCAGGATGATGATGGAACTGTTCGTTATTTCGCGACGCTGGTGGACGCGGCGGGAAATTCGATTGAAGTGGAAATGGATGGAAAAGAAGGGGAGCGGACTTACCGAACGATGCGGATGATTAAAAATAATCCGCTAATGGAGTTGCTCTATCGCGGAAGTGTTATGCCCGCGATGGATCGGAAGCTCGAACAGGAAGAAGAGCAGCGGAAAAGGAAAAGTGTTGAAGAGCCGGAGAATTTTCAAAATTCACCTGACGACACCGTGCGAGTTGGTGAAGATCAGGGACAAAGAGAAAAGCATGACGACGAAAATGACGAAGAGATTGCGGATATTATCGAAAATCTTTCGGAATGAAACGAAACAAATTTTTGTGTTTCAAACCGATTACGCCTGATAAATTGATCAAAATTGAGGCGGAGCGGAGAGACTCAGCGAGTACTGTTTTGCTCAAAAAAACGTTTGGACCAGATTTCGTACTGAGGATCATTCGGTCGAAACGTAAATACGGCATCCGGCAAAGGCTGACCCTCCGAGTCCCATGAATGAACGCGGACGATGAGAACTCCGTTAGATTTTCGATCAATTGAGTAATGTTCGACTTCCATTAAATTGTTCCTGAAATATTTAAATCTAAAAAACAAAAATTTGGAAAGATTTCAAAAAGTCGGGGAATCCCTGAAATAGATTCCCCGACAAATAAAAATCACTTGTTCATGAGCCATTCGTGCATATCTTTCGCGGCCTGGCGCCCGGCCCCCATCGCTTTGATGACAGTAGCGGCCCCGGTCACGATGTCACCGCCCGCCCAAACGCCGTCGATGGAAGTTCTTCCGTTTTCGTCTGCCACAATGTATCCGCGTTTATTCAGCTCAAGCCCTTCAACCGACTGCGTGATAATCGGGTTCGCGCCAGTTCCGACGGCAAAAATGACCAGGTCGGTTTCAAAAGTAAATTCTGAACCCTCAATCTTCACCGGAGAGCGCCGCCCTGTCGCGTCTGGTTCTCCCAGTTCCATTTGCACGCAGGTAATAGACTTAATGATGCCGTTCTCATCTCCCTGCAGAGAAATTGGATTGGTCAACAGTTTAAATTCCACGCCTTCTTCTTTTGCGTGATGAACCTCCTCTGCGCGCGCGGGCAGTTCTTCTTCCGAACGTCGATAAACGATTTTAACCGTTTCCGCTCCAAGACGTAACGCGGTTCGGGCCGCATCCATCGCGACATTTCCACCGCCAATGACACAAACGTTTTTGCCGACCGCGATTGGAGTATCGTATTCCGGAAAACGATATGCCTTCATGAGGTTCGAACGGGTCAGGTATTCGTTCGCGGAATAAACATTTCCCAGTTCTGTCCCCGGAATTGGCATAAAGGACGGAAGCCCGGCACCAACTCCAAGAAATACCGCGTCGAAACCTTCTTTTTCCAAAAGCTCGCGAACGTCAACACTTCTGCCGCCGACCTGGTTCAGCTCAAACTGAACTCCAAGTTCCTCAAGATAATGAACTTCTTTCTGCACGATGTCTTTCGGGAGACGAAATTCCGGGATGCCGTACATTAAGACGCCGCCCGCCTGGTGAAATGCCTCAAAAACGACTACTTCATGCCCGCGAAGGATCAAATCTCCCGCGACAGTCAGTCCTGCCGGTCCAGAGCCTATGACAGCCACTTTTTTACCGGTAGCCGGTGCCTTTTCCGGTATCTGGACCAAATTATTCTCACGTTCGTAATCCGCGGCGAAACGTTCCAGACGTCCGATTGCCAATGGCTCAAATTTACGGCCCAGAATGCACTTGGATTCACACTGACTTTCCTGCGGGCAGACACGACCGCAAACAGCCGGTAACGCACTGGTTTTTTTGATGGCGCGGGCTGCTCCGGCAAAATCTCCCTGGTCAATAAGTGCCACAAATTCTGGAATATTCACATTTACCGGACAGCCGGTAACACACAGCGGGCGAGGGCAGTTTAAACAACGGGCAGCCTCCTGACGGGCTTCTTCCACAGAATAGCCAAAAGGTACTTCCTGAAAATTGCGAGCGCGAACTTTTGGGTCCTGTTCACGCATGGGAGTACGAGTAGGCTGAATTTCGTTGATATTTTTCATTGAATTTACCTTTAATTACTAATTTTAACGGTATTTTGCCGGACTGGAAAGGTGAGTCGGCTTCCAGGAAAAGGACACGCGTAATTTTTCAAGCCGGAATCCTAAAATTTGAGTCGGGAGCAAAAATGTCCCGCGCTTTTCCAATATGTTAGTATTCAACATATTAGTATTTTATTTTTTTGCGTTTCGATACGCGAAATGTTCGAAATTCGGCTTCTTTCCAGATTTCGCTCCGATTGAACGAATGAATTATTGGATTAAATGGAAAGAATATCTTTTGGGTTATTTATTTTCTTCTTCTTTCCAAATTTCAACGTAACGGTCCATGGAGCACTTTTCCTGACATTTGAACTGCTGCTGACGTTTCAAAATGGAATCCCATTCAATCTGGTGGGCGTCAAATTCAGGACCTTCACAGCAGACGAATCGGGTTTGACCGCCAATTGTGCATCGGCAACCGCCGCACATTCCGGTACCGTCAATCATGATCGTGTTAAGGCTGGCGACTGTTTTGACTCCAAATGGAGCAGTGGTTAACGCGCAGAATTTCATCATAATTGCCGGACCAATGGTCCAGACACAGCCAATTTCATCTTTTCGGGCTTCCAGAATTTCTTTCAGCGGATCGGTAACACGGGCTTCGCGGCCGAACGTTCCGTCATCTGTGCAGACAATGTGTTCGTCGCAGACCGCCGCCATTTTATCTACCCAGAAAAGCAGATCTTTTGTTCGTGCTCCCTGGATCACGATGACTTTATTGCCAATTTCATGAAGCATTTTGGCGATAGGGTAGACGGGAGCAGTGCCAACGCCGCCGGCTACGAGGACGACCGTACCGAAATTCTCCATTTCAGAGGGATTGCCGAGGGGACCGATTAACGCGTAAAGCGAATCACCGGTTTCAAGGCGGGAGAGTTTCGTAGAGGAAACGCCGACAGTCATCAAAACCAGCGTAACGGTTCCCGCTTCCCGGTCATAGTCTGCGATCGTGAGGGGAATGCGTTCGCCAACTTCGTCCGGCATAGCAATGACAAAATGCCCTGGCATGGCTTTAGCGGCGATTCGAGGGGCATGAACGATCATTTCAAAAATGCGCGGAGCTACTTCGCGCTTGCTGCGGATTTCCAACATGATTTTTTTCTGGGATAATTATCCAATCTTGAAATTAAAAAAATTTAAAAACATATCGATTTTCCAATTATACCATATTCTGTTTTGAAAACAAGTCGGACTGAGAGTTTTTTTTGAGGAAATTTCAAAAAATATTTTCAAGTTTTTTGGGAATTTTAAAATGGGTAATGACGTGAAGGGGGGAGAAAGAGTATGTTTAGCTTATTTTGAGGCGGATTTCGCGGGAAGCATAAAGAGGCGGGCAGAGTGGTTTCCGCCCGCGGTTTTTGTGAGAGGAGAAAATTTATTTCGTGGAGAGTATTTTATTCCGCGATAAAAATGACTCTGTCGATGAAAAACGCGTCCAGGTCCGGACTTTGTCCGTGAGCGAACCAAAGGTAACAGTTTGAGGGAATCTCTACGGAGCCGAGGTCAAACCAGCGATAGTTTGAATCAAATTTTCCGTCTTCGTTCATAAACTGCGAAGAAAATTGGGGAAGTGTTTTTACGGAGCGTTTTTTTTCCGTATCGTAGAGTCCCCAAGTACAGATTTTTTGATCTTTTTCTTTCCCTTCGCAGCGCAGGGAAGCGTAGATTCGGTATTTTCCCGTAAATTCAGGGTGATATTGAAGATTCCAATTGACGCTGATGTCCATTTTCATTGCCTTTTGAGCAACTGCGGCTGGGTCATTAACCATTTTGGCCCGATTACTCACATTCAGGAACATGAGCGGACTTAAAATCAGAATCCGTTCGCTTGGAATGTTTTTGCAGAAATCAGGAAGGTCCCGGTTCACCGCGGCATTCTGTTTGAGACCGGCGGTAATTTGTGAAATGGCGTTTGATTGCCCGATTGACGGCGCGTGAATGCCGAATTCCGCGCACGTTTCTTCAAAATCATCGGCAGCTGCCGCCAAATCTTTTGGCCCTTCATACGGAAGATTCTTTTTTACGGCTTCGTGTTGAAGGGAGGCGTAACGATAAAGCCAGACGCTGTCGATCGCGAGTTTTGTTTTGCGCAGGTGACGAAAGTACGGAGAGTTTTCACCGTAAGCTTTTTGGGAGGCTTCGACTGCCTGATTCATGAAACGCTGTGCTTTGTTCATGGTTTCAAGGTCGAGCCATTTTGTCGTTTTCGCTCCGAAACATCCGAGATAAACGTCAACTTTTTCCGCGCGGTCGTGAAGTGCGTCAAGATATTTCTGAATGAATGGAGCGGCTTCAGAGCCATAGTATCCTTCGAGAAATTCCGCCTTAAGTTTTTCGGGGTCGAGTGAAGCGTCCCACATCAGCTGAGCCTGAACCCAGTTGCGCAGTTCGGCAAAGTCGTCACCCTCCGCCTCTTCAAAAAGTCCAATGCAGCCGTTTTTGACGAAGTATTTAATGTTTGGTCCAATTGCTCTCAAGTTTGGAAACGGCCCAATGTAGTCATGATAGTTTGTCGCGTAATCCCAGACAAAAAGCTGCTTTGAGATTTTTCGCCAATCTTCCATATCTTTCGCGAATTCCGCGTTGGTCGGGTCATCGAGCGGTTTGAGAAACGAACATTCAATTGAGCAAAGGCGAATCAGGACATTGTCCCGGGGACGGATTGTCTTTGGGATTTTTCGTGTGTACTGGTAGGCAAGTGTTTCCACGAGGACATTGGGGAATTCTTTTTCCACCGCTTCCGCTACTTTATTCACGAATTGAATCAGTGAGGCGGCCTGACTCCCTTCTTTTTGATCCAGTTCACTGCATTTTGAGCAGACGCACGGTTTTCTGTTGTCGTTCTGGGAAAGGTCCAGAATACGGGTGTTCGGTTTTTCGCGCAGTTCAGCAAGAACGTTCCTGATTACTTCACGCGTCATTTCTTCGTTAGTCAGGCAGAGCTGAGAGTTGTCGCTGACACGCTTTCCATTGATTTCCGCGTACCAATCGGGATGTGCCTCAAAGTATTTGGATGGCGGAAGGTAGTGGTAGAAAGAATGGACCCAGTTCAGAAGAATTTCGTTTCCGCCGAGTTCTTTAGGAATCCGGTGGCGGTGCCCATTCAGGCGGTTGCGGAGAGAGTAGTCCGTATCCCAGGCCTGACGCTGGTAGACCGCACGGTAGGAAAGGGCGGGAGCGTGAGAAACTCGCAGTCCGTTTTCCACGCGCAGATCGGCTGTTTTCGGTATGTGAGAAAAATCCGCGGTCCAGAAGCGAATGCCAAGTTTTTCCAGGAAAACATAGACCGCGTTGAGTGTCCCAAGTTTTTTTCCGCCAGTCAAAAGAATCAGGTCGTTTGGAAGAACCTCAATCGGAATTTCATCAGGTTTCAGGTCTTCGTGATTAATATGCTGTTTGGCGGTCTGGGACGCTCCCACGGCCAGGTATTTTCGTTTCGGTTCGGCTGTTTTCGGGTCAATGTCGCCCGCCTCCTGTTCTCCGATGATATTCAGCTGCGCGCCGGTCATTTCCCGAAGGAAATACTGAAGTTCCTCCGCTGCCTTCAGCTCCGCGGGAGTCGGTGAATCGGGAATAAGAATTTGATAGTCCGATTCACCGTCACGGGCAATTTGCGCGCCGAAAATATTTGAAACACCAAGAAAAACAGCGACTGAAATGATCCAGCCTCCATAAAAACTGAAGAATCGGGTATTCATATTTTAAATTTTAACCGGTTGAGATTTAATGGCGGAAATCGCGGATTTTACTCCACATAAAATTCAGCATGAAGTTTCAGATGAAATGAAAAAGAAGTCCGCGCGCCTGAACGCACGGACTCTAAAAAGGATAGCGGATTATTGACCGAAGTATGTTTTCATATCGTTCGTCCCATGAGGAACGATTTGTTTAGCAGTTAAATCATTCAAAATCGAAAAGAAAAACCACTTCGGTACGAATCACTGCATCCAGGGCTTTCGCCTTTTGATGCGTTTACCGACTGCGGCTCCTTCCACCTGATTGCGTTTCTCTTCCTTCCAGGAACGATATCCGATACGGGTGGAAATCGCTTCATCATATTTGGAGGGGAGAGTCCTGCGGCGGAATTTTACGGAATAGTCGTCGTCATGCGGCTGATCCACGGGGCGGATCGGCGTATTGGCGCGGCGTTCCTGAGCGGTTTTCGGGCTACGGATCGTGTGCAATTCGTACTGAGTGTTGAACATGATGAGTTCTCCTTGATGACATCCGGAGATGTCGAAAATTGTGAAAAAACTTTTACTCAATTTTATTCAAGGGGCCTGCGGACAGAAAATACCACCATCCTTTGAATCTGTCCACTTTCTCAATGTGAAAACAAACGCTGAAAATTTTGAAACTCTTTCTTTCAACAATTTAAGTATAGCCGACGGCAAACCGTTTGTCAAGTGTTTCCCACCCCTTTGGTCTCATTTTTTTTAAAATTTTTTTTATTTTTTTGCTTAACCCCCTTTTTTCAGGGAGAAAACGATGGTTGAGAATGAAAAATTTTTTGAGTATTGGGGAAAAAAATCTTCCGGGGTACGGAGATAATTAAGTGAATAGGAGTTTTTTGGAGCTTTCCTGATTATTTTCCGGGTCTGCCTCTTGAAAATTTTCCGGAATTTTTTATAATATGCGAAAGAGTCATTATTTTTGTTTGGAGAACTGACGGGGAGACTGTTTATGTTCCGAAGTATGTTCAAATCGAAGATTCATCGTGCCACGCTGACGGCCACGAAACTGGATTATGAAGGAAGCATTGCCGTGGACAGGGACCTTCTGGAGGCTGCCGATATGCTTCCGGGGGAGGAAGTTCATGTTTTGAACTGCAATAATGGAGAACGGCTGGTTACGTATTTGATTGAAGCTCCGGCAGGTTCAGGAACCATTATGCTTAACGGTCCCGCGGCAAGAAAAGGCTATCCAGGGGATACGGTCGTTCTCATTACTTACGCTTCAATGACTGAGGAAGAGGCGCGTGCCCATAAGCCGACAGTCGTTCACGTAGACGAAAAAAACCGCATGGTCCTGAAATAGATGCCGTGAAAACGTCAAACTCGAAAGAGGCCTTTCCCAAAGACTGGAGGTACGTAAAGAAAACCGGTTGAGAAATCGCGGTGTCTGGCGCGTGTTGGGGGAAGTTTTTTTCTTTCATGAGCGCGTAAAATCCTCAATAGATGAATTTGTCAATCGGCGCGGCTCTTTGAAGTAATGAAAAATAAATTTGAAAGCGGACAGAAATAAAAGAATCCGGAATGTGAGTCAGTTCATATTCCGGATTTTTTGTTCCGTGTGGAATTTTGCTTTTACGCGGATGTTTTTATTAGAAAAAGAATCCAACTCCGATACCGCCGGCGAAACCTTCGTCTTCTTCTCCCATTTCGTTGATCCAGTCGTAACGAATCTCCGGTCGAATCATGATATTTTCAGTCGGACGATAAACGGCTCCGAGAGAAAGGTCATGGTAGTTGGCATCTGCCGTTTCACCTTCGATTTCAGCGGACTGATTGAACCATTCGTAGCGCAGAGCCAGCGTAAGTTTTTCCGTCAGTTCGTAAGAGAAATAGTTGGCGATGCCGAACTGATCGTAAACGGATGAATCGGCATATTCAGGAGTCATGCTGCCATAATTTGTGACGAAAGAATAGTTGAATCGATCCGTAATGTCCCAGCTGATGGTGACCGTGTGCAAATACTCGTCGTGATCACCGACCGGTTCACCGCCGAAAACATCATAATAATCGTATGAATTGTTGCTTCGGTCGCCGTCTTCACCGCCATGAATGGAGGCCCAGTGCGCCGCGTAACCGACGTAGAAACTGTCCGTGAGCTGGTAGCCGACACCGAACAGGAATCCAATATCGCCGTCCTCATTCTCGAAACTGGTGTCACTGCCGGTCGTGATTCCGAAATTGAATGAAAGTTTTTCGGTCATATCGTATGTCAGGAGTCCTCCGCAGTGCGTGCTTGGCTCATGATCGTACATATAGCTCGTACTGTTGAAAAGTCTGTCCGAGACGTCAACCGATTCGTAACCAATGAGTGTTCCGAATTTACCGACTTTGAGAGAGAAATTTCCGACGCCGACTTCCGCGTAAATCTGGTAAATGGAAGGAACGTAGCCGTCGTTGCTTGGATTCCAGTTTCCATCAAAGCCGCCGTCATTGAAGCAGCGCGCGTCGTTGGTTCCGAAAAGGGCGTCAACGCGGTATCCCCAGTCAAAACCGTAAGTTTCCGTATCGATCGCGCGTTCTCCGGTGAGCCAGATTTGATCCAGATTGAGACTGTTGCCGGCTCCGAATCCGTCCCACCAGGTGGCAAACGCATTGCCGCTGAACTCAAACCGGCGTTCCGGTTTAACCTGATAAACCATGACAGGCGCTGCCGTTTCCGCCGGTACGGTTTCGGTTGCCGCCTGGGCCGTCGTGGTTGAGACTGCCGTAGTTTCTGCCTGAATGGATTCGGCTGCTGGAGCTGTTTCTACCTTTGCGGATTCCATTACGGATTCAACCGTAGGCACCGCGCTTTCTCCCTCGGCGTCTAATAAGATGTCATTTGCTCTGCTGACTCCTGACAATGAGCAGGATGCCAGCACTCCCGCAATGAACGCGGAAATGCCATAAATACTTCTTTTCATATTTCCATCCCTGAATTAAAAAAACTGGAAAACATCAATTTTCCAAAATACTTCTCTCCTCTCCAATTTTTCGTCTGAACAAGAATTTACTGTTAAGATTTTTAGTGCTTTTCCAACGGATTTAACGACAATTGCGACAAACGCCCTGCGATAATTGTTAAAATTGGAATAGTTTATCTTTTTTGCTTTTAATGGCAGTGGCGGGCAGGAGATAAAAATAGCCGTTTTTGAAATTTAACTTCTGGAAATCGGGAAAATTTTTTCTTAAAAAGTTAAGAGTATTTTAGAGCGCGATTTTTCAAAAAGAAGAATCTGTTTTTATTTGCTTGGGAGAAATGATGTCTTGGGCAGAAGAATTTTGGTCTCTGTTGAATAATTGGAAAAAAACTTTAGTTTTTTTAAAAAAAATGATAAAAATTATCCAGCCCCCCCTTTAATTTTTTAAGAAAAAGGAGTAATATTAAGTGGAAGTATTTTAAAGGTTTGAAAAGGGGCAATCCTGTTCAAATCGACGTCATTCACCTGTCAGCCGGTATTCATTTAAGGAGAATTTTCATGGACAACAAAATTCATTATCGCGGAATTACGTTTGATGACGTTTTGCTTGAGCCCCGATACAGCGAATTGGTTCCGTCGGAAGTGGACGTTACTACGAATCTGACGAAGCGAATTCAGCTGAATATTCCAATTCTCAGTTCTCCGATGGATACGGTGACGGAAAGCGCGATGGCGATTGCTCTCGCGCAGGAAGGCGGTTTGGGAATTATTCACAAAAATCTTTCCATTCATGACCAGGTCACGGAAGTGATTAAGGTGAAGCGTACGGCAAACGGAATCATCAATAATCCGGCGACCCTTCGTCCAGACGCGACGGTGGCGGACGCGCGCAAAAAAATGGAAACCCATCGAGTCTCGGGTATTCCAGTCACGCGGGAAGACGGGCATTTGGAAGGGATTATTACCCGTCGGGATCTTCGTTTCCTTGAGGATTCGAATGTTCTGGTTCGTGAAGTGATGACGAAAGATCATCTTGTGACGGCTACGGGAAATGTAACGCTTGCGGAAGCTGAGAAAATTTTGATGGAAAAAAAGGTGGAGAAACTCCTCCTGGTTGACGATAATTATATATTGACGGGACTTATCACGATCAAAGATATCGATATGCAGCGCAGTTATCCTCTCGCGTGCAAAGACGCGCAGGGCAGACTGCGGGTAGGAGCGGCCGTTGGGGTTCATGATTACGAACGAATCGGAACACTGGTCGAAACTGGCGTCGATATTCTTGTCCTTGACAGTGCCCATGGCCATTCCAAGAATGTCTTGGATACGGTACGTCACATCAAAAAAGATTGGGATATTGATGTGATCGTGGGCAACATCGCAACGGCAGAGGCGGCAAAAGATTTGCTTGCGGCTGGAGCTGACGCGATCAAGGTAGGGATTGGTCCCGGCTCGATTTGCACAACGCGTGTTGTTTCCGGTGTGGGAGTTCCGCAGATCTCCGCGATTCATCATGTTTCGCAGGCGGTAGAAGGCAGTGGTATTTCAATTATCGCTGACGGCGGAATTCGTTATTCCGGTGACATTACCAAGGCTCTCGCGGCCGGTGCGCACGTGGTTATGCTTGGCGGACTTCTCGCAGGATTGGAAGAGAGTCCGGGCAGCAAAGTGTTTTATCAGGGCCGACAGTTCAAGGCTTATCGCGGTATGGGTTCACTTGGCGCGATGGTTCGCGGTTCAAGTGAGCGTTATCGTCAGTCGAAGGCCGGGCCGGACAAGCTGGTTCCGGAAGGTGTCGAAGGACGTGTTCCATATCGCGGAGAGCTTGGACCATTTGTTTACCAGCTCGTAGGGGGGCTTCGTGCTGGTATGGGTTATTGTGGAACAAGAAATATTGAAGAGCTGCGCAGGGATGCCCGGTTCGTTCAAATTTCTCCGGCAACAGTTCGGGAGAATCACCCTCATGACATTAAAATTACGCAGGAAGCTCCAAACTACAATTCAGAGGATAACGGCTGATCCTCTTGAATTTTTCGGCAGGCAGGAGGTTTGTCGAAGTACCTTTTTCTTTTCCGCGGTTCTGGCCGCGGCCGTCGCGGGGGCGGAGACGCGTTTTGTCCGCCCCGTGACGTATCAGCAGAATCTTTCCGAAATGGGTAATGTGCCGGTTATGCGCATTGATTCCGTTTCGGAAGATGCTGAAAATGTTCAGTTGGTTTCCTATGCGGAGCCGTTGAGCGATTCTGAAAAGAATGTGTTGAAAGAAAGATCTGAAACTGTTTCTTCAAAGCCATTGAAATGGGTTGCCGTGAATTCTCCGGAAGCGCGTAGGATTCAGGAAAATTCTCGCGGCGGCGATAAGGTTTTCATAGCAGATTCTGCCTTGGAAAGCGGAGTGAAGCCCGTCTCGGTTCAAATGAATGGTCCCGCTTTAGTGACCCCGATTCCTTCGGTGATGCCGCGATATTCTCGAGTGCGCCTTACTTCTGGAAGTGAAGAGCTTGACGGATTGGATCTGAATAATCTTGATTCGCTTGATGTTTCCGGAAATGAAGAATCCCCGGCGGTTCCCGCGGAAGAGAGTCCGGCGGTACTTCCAGAGATGGAAAAGCCTTTGGATATGGAAAATTCCGTGGAGATTGTTCCCGATGGAGCGGACGACCCGATGGTTTCCGGCGGTGGTCCCGCGGATTTGTCTCCGGCTTTACCCGCAGCGGAAAGCGTGGAAAACGAGATGTCAGACCTTCTCGAAGCGCCAGTGGTAGATCCGGGAAAGAGCGTTGAAATTGGTGAAGAGCCTTCCGAATCGGCAGTTCCGGGAGCGATTGGAAATAAAAAACAGGAAAGTAAGCTGAAGCAGGGGGGCCTGAATCAGAATACGCAAATGCCGAACAGTGGGATGGAGGTTCAGAATCAGTTGCCGAAAGCGGCTCCGTTGAGTGAATTGACGCAGCAGCACCGTGAATTGACGGAATCATTTACTACGCGCCAGGTTGATATTGAGGATTACGATATGCCGTGTGAAAGCAGTGAGCCGATGCACCGTATTACGGAAATCACGAATGACATTGAGCTTCACGACACGAAAATCGTTCCGAAATCGTGCCCGCTGGCACCGGAAGGTGAACTTTTCCCGGCACGTGAATTTGCCGGAACGAACTTTACCTGGACCGCCTCGAACCTTTGCCACAATCCGCTTTATTTTGAGCAGCCTGCTCTTGAACGGTACGGGCACACGATTGGTCCGCTTCAGCCGGTTCTTTCAGGGGCACAGTTCCTCGCGACGATTCCGTATATGCCGATGCTGATGGCGATTGATCCTCCGAATGAGTGCCAGTACGCGCTTGGGTATCATCGTCCGGGCAGTTGCGCTCCGAGAAAATGGAATCCGATTCCATATTCGATGCGCGGAGCGATTGTCGAGGGCGGTGTCGCGACGGCATTGGTTTTCCTGATTCCGTAAAATAAAGAGGCGGGAACGATTGGTTCCTGCCGTGAGATACCATATGCCGCGAAACGGATGGTCTTTGGATCGTCCGTTTTTTTATGGTTCATTTTTAGAAAAAGCAGGGATTCAGCCTTGCGGTATTGAGAAAATTCTGTTAAAGTGATTTTGGAGTACTTTAAGTTTGAACGAGTAAATTATGATTGGGATTATCCCGTGGGGATCGGACAGATTTTATGGATAGTGAAACGATTCTTGAACTGGGGCGCGGTTCGATCATGCTGACACTGACATTAGCGTTACCGGTTCTTCTGGCGGCGATGGTCATTGGATTTCTGGCGGGTCTTTTTCAGGCCTTAACTCAGATTCAGGAACAAACGTTGGCATTTGTTCCGAAAGTGATCGTGGTTCTTCTTGTTTTGGGCTTGGGAATGCCGTGGATGCTCTCCGCGCTGACGGAGTTTACTCGTGAAGTGATTAGCGGAATTCCGGAGATGATTTTACCTTGAGCCAAGAGAGAAACGTGAACGGATGGAGAAGATTTTTTTTCTTACGGCAAGTCAATTTGTCCTGATCCTGACTCGAATGACGGCCTTATTTCTCACGGCTCCGTTTTTTTCGGGGAAGGTTGTGCCAATTCGTTTTCGGGTGTTTCTTGCTTTAAGTGTTTCAGCACTTTTGATGCTTCATCAGTTGCCGATGGTTTACTGTTTTCAAAATTCTCCCGGCTGGAGCGATCCTGGATTTTGGAGTACGTGGCTTGGAGAATTGGGGCTTGGTTTATTGATGGGGGGAGCGGCGCTTCTTTTCTGGGGAGCGCTTCAAACTGCCGGAACGGTTATCGCGTACTGTGGAGGAATATCATTTCCTGTTGATGGGGGGCTTTCGAATGACGCGGCTCCAATCACGGCTTCTTTTTTTTATGTTTTAGGAATCGCGGTAGTTTTTCTAACCGGCGGGCATTTGCTTTTAATTGATTCGCTGCTGGCAAGTTTTCATGCCTATCCACCGGGGACAGTTTCGGTATTTTCGGAACTACTGAATGAAATTCCGACTGTTTTTGCTCTCGGTTTTCAAACAGGAATTCAGATGGCGCTGCCTGTGCTGACTGTGATTTTACTCGCGCAGATAGGCTTGGCGATTCTGAATCGTGTTTTACCGCAGCTTGATATTTTTGGACTGTCGTTTTCAGTGAACGTTTTGGTTCTTTTTTTGGTGCTTTCCATGACTCTTGGCGTGTCCATGGTCCTTTTTCAGGAAAATTTTGAAAGAGTCTGGCGCGAACTTTTTACGTTTAGATAATTTTGATGAAATCAGGCAAACGGTTTGATTTTTTACGGAGTCGATGCCTCTAAAATAATGTTTGGCGCGTTTAGGAAGATAATTTTTTTTGGGTGTCCGTGATACCAGGATAACGTTTGAAATTCAGGAAATAATCATTTTCATTTTATGTCAGACGACCGTACTTTTGATCCAACTCCCCGGCATCGTCAAAAAATGCGAGCAAAAGGGGAAACCGCTCTCAGCCGTGACTTGGTCAGTGCTTCCATGCTTTTGTCAGGAATGCTTATTTTTTGGGGGGTTGGAGAATTTTTGGGGAGTGTTCCAATTCAGTTTGCAGAGAGTGCCTGGTCTGATGGAGCAGTGTTGGAGATGACTCCGGAACTTTTTCTTCAAAAATGGAATTTCTGGATTTGGACGGCTCTTTTTTTGGTCATACCTTTTCTTGCGATGATTCCAATTACCGTAGTATTGGTTTCGCTGATTCAGACACGATTTCTTTTTTTGCCGTCAAAATTGAGTCCTCAATGGAAAAATCTGAATCCCTTAACAGGGCTAAGCCGGATTTTTTCTCTGGATTCTCTAGTTGTCGTTGGATTCGGCCTTTTGAAGATTACGCTAGTCGCTTCGTTTATTATGTGGATGGTTTTTCGCCAGCTGCCGCAGTTTGGAAATTTGTGTCGGTTGGAATTTCATGAGGCAATTTTAAGAATGAAGGGATTGATTCTCGGAACCGGTCTTCAAATTTCGCTGGTACTTTTTTGTCTCGCGCTCGCGGATTACGGATGGCAGTTTTATCGGCATAAACAGAGACTAAAAATGACTTTCGAGGAACTGAGGGAAGAAATTCGTCAACAGGAAAGAGCAAAATAGGAGAGAACAGACGGAATCAGCGAATTCAGGTAGGGATCAAGAATGAAACCCTCCTTTTCCTTAAAAAGGCCGTCATAATAGACAGCCTTTGGGGTACGCGGTCTAAAAGATACCGTATTTTCTCTGAATCTCCGCGGCTTTGTCCCGCATATCCTGAGCTGATTTTAATTTTTTGTTACTTTCGTAAATCTCCGCGAGAGACAAATAGTAGTCAAAATGATTTTTCATTTCAGGATCATTTTTTAAAAGATATTCAAAATCTTCCTTGGCATCTTTCCAATGTTTTATCTGAATCGCGGCTAAACCACGCAGTTTTCTAATTTCGATGTTTTTGGCATTTCCAAGCAGAACGTTTGAAAAATCCGCGATTGCTTCCTGAAAATTTTTCATTTCGTAGTAAATTTTACCGCGATATTCGTATGCCGCCCAGTTTGCGCTAAGTATTTCCACAACGCGTTTCGAGTCGACGTTGGCATAACCTTCGTTCGTTTCCCAGCGAGCAGCCACTTTCTCAATGTATTCCGTTAGACAGTCTATCGCCACGCTTGGGTCTGTTTTGCCCTTGGTGATTCCTTTTTGAAGCGTGATTCCTTTTTGAAGCCGGGCATTATGATTGTTCGGGTTCAGTTTCAGGATCTTGTCAAAATTATTAATCGCGTCATAATACTGAGAATAAACTTCACGGAAAAAAATTCCCTGATAAAGAAGAGCCGTTTCGGTTTCCGGATCCAGTTTCAGCGCTTTCTCAAAATCCACTTTTGCCTGGGCAAATGCTTTGTTAAAATAGTTGGAATTCTGAAAATAAATGAAACCATGTTCCGCGATCAATGATGGGTCATTGGGTGCTTTCGCCAGAATCTCAGCGCATAGTTCGAGTGACTGATGAACCAAATTGGAGGAATTCAGAAGGCAAGCCTCATGAGTTAACGCGTGGATTTTGATTTTTTGGACATGAAGATTTTCCGGATCATCCAGATCCAGAAGCAGTTTATCGCATAATTGAACGGTCAATGAGTATTCTTCCGGCGTACTCGCTTTCAGGAAAAAATTTTGAAGAAATTCCAGAGACACATTTTTTTCAAGCTGCGTCTTTCGAATCTCCATTAGTTTCTCATTATTTTCAGTTGCCTGGCATACCCTGGCATAAAGCTCAAGTTCAAATTCTTTCAGATATTTCGGATCGATTTGGCTGAAGGCCTTAAAGGCGTCATCCCATTTGCTGTCATTGATCGCGTCTTTAGCTCGGGCAATAAGTCTCTGATATGACATTTCAGGAGATTGATCCGTGATTGAAATTTCATTCTCCGCGGATGTTTCTTCCTGGATAAAGGGATTTTCCTCCTGCCCGTTTTCGGTAATTCTGTCCTCTTCCGGAATAAATGGATTTTCTTCCTGTTCGTTTCCTTTCGTATTGGCTGACGGAATGACAGATAAAGATGTTTCAGCCATTGATTTCAGAGACGGGTCCGTATTCTGTCGTTTTTCGTTTTTCAAATTCGGACTTTCAGAAACTTCATTTTTAGACCGGTTTTCAGGCTCCTTCTCATCTGTTTTAGATCGGTGGGTTTGGGGTGCTGAAAGTTCGGGCGGCAAGGTAATGGCGGAACCGCCGTGAGTTTCTTCCGTTAAAGGAATAAGGTCAAAATTTTCAGAAACGGTTCGTTTTTTGCTAAATTGTCCTCCTAAGGCTATTCCGAAGCACAAAACAGCCAAAGAACCAATCGCGAAAGCCAATTTCAATCCGTGTTTTTTCATAAACGTTTCATTTTTTTCCAATTGAGTGTTTTCAGGTAATTCCAGAGATGAAGAGATTTTTAATTCACTGTGCGGGTTTTCCAGTGCCTCAATAAACTCTTCGCAGGTCTCAAAACGCAGTTTTCGGTTTTTGGCCAAAGCTTTTTGAATCGCGAAATTTACGAAATCAGGCACGTTAGGAATCGGTTCAGGGGTTTTATTCAAAA
Organism: Thermoguttaceae bacterium; assembly: GCA_017408405.1. Classification (GTDB taxonomy): domain Bacteria; phylum Planctomycetota; class Planctomycetia; order Pirellulales; family Thermoguttaceae; genus RGIG3701. Next base: position 36,447 of record JAFQUP010000025.1, on the reverse strand, counting down.
TCTGAAAGCCGAGTACCTGCATATTGGTACCGATGAATGGTAAACGCCCGGCGAGAAGTTCATAAACGACGACCGCGAGAGAAAATTGATCCGCTTTCGCGTCCTGAAAGTCGCCGCTCCACTGTTCCGGCGACATGTACGGTAAAGTTCCTGAGCCGTCAAAATGGGCGGAAGTTCGCGTTGTCAGAGAAGAACGTATTTCCATGACCAAGCCGAAATCAATGAGCTGAACACCGTCACTGGCAATTTTGCTAACCATGATATTTTGAGGTTTGATGTCACGGTGAAGTACCTTTTTGGAGTGGGAATAGTCCAAGGCTTGAGCGATTGGTTTCAGGAGCCGGACTGCTTCCTGAACCGGAAATTCTCCGTGAAGCCGCATGAACTGCGTGTAGTGTTCCTGAAGCGTAATCCCATCAATAAATTTCATGATGATGATCGTTCCTGCCTTTGGGTCGTTCTTCATCGCGTACATTGGGCAGATGTGCTGATGCTGAAGACTGTGGATCTTGTGGAACATAGACTGGATGCGTGAAAGTTCCTCCTGAATATTGGGAGTGTTGGGAGAAAGTGTTTTGATGACGACAGGCCGGAGGATTTCCCCTTTGTAAACTTCATCCGCACGCCATATTTCACCCATGCCGCCTCGCCCAAGGCGTGCGCGCAGAATATACGTATCGCAAAGGATATCGCCAACAACAAGCAGATTTTCCGGCATTTCCATCGATGCGGCTGTTCGGTTGGCAGAGCGATCACTTTCAAAGACGATGGTTTCAATCTCGTAGTTTTTTTCTGTTGACATTTTTTTCTCCTCATCATTTTCTGACATTTTTTTAATTATACTCGAAGAAAATCGAAAAGTCAAGAGTCTGAAGTCTTTTGGTAAATGTTATTCGTGAAATTTAGGAAGAATAACTGAAAATATTCAATGAGAGAAACGGAATAAAGGTACCGTTAAAGGAACTTCCACCAAAAACTCGATTTTCAAGAAAGGTTAATTTTTATGTTTGCCCGCGTCATCAGAAATTCCGCGTATTTCCGAATACGCGGAATTTATGGAGCTTCGCGAAAGTTTAAAACGCTTTCGTTTTTTCTCACCGCAAAACAGTTTTGGGGCTGTTCCTGTCCTTTAAATAATGGGAGGAAAAATTCATTCTTTCTGACTCAGGAGACGGCGGAGACTTGCCAGAATCTCCTCAAGACATCCGCGGGCATCTTCACGTCTCAAAAGAGAAGTGTCATAGATGATTGAAAATTTCATCTCTCCCGCGTAAGTGCAGCAGCCGATGGAAATATTCGTTTGAGAACGAATTGGGGAAGTAATATCGATTTCGTCCAGAATGAGATCTTTGATTTGGATCTTTCCTTCTTTTGTTCGCGGCAGTGAAAGATCCTCCGGAGTAAAAATTCGACCGAGATTCGTCATGACCAGAGTTGCCCAGCAGTCGCACATTTTGATTGCGTGATAGAGATTCCCCCAAATGGCGTGCGCGTCTTTCAAACAGACAAGGAGCCAGGCGCCAAGGCGGAATCTTTTGGCGTGACGCATTTCACGGCGAATACCGCTGAGAAATTGCTCCGAGGAATTGATTTGATTTGCTTGACGATCCAGAAAGAACATACTCACGATATTCATCGCCGGCATGGAATTCAATTTGGGATAACGAAGGTCAAACGGGACCGATATGCGAATCCAGTGGTTGGGATTTTGAGGACAGATTCCGCTTTGTTCCGGATGGGAACGCTGCCAGTTTAATGTTCCTGTCCAAACGGCCTGAAGAAGGACATCGTTAAAGGTTGAACGGCGGCTGCGGCAAATTGCCAGGAATGAGCGGACTTCCTCACGGGATAGTTTCTGAAAAAGAATGGATGGAAAATCGGTCGGACGGCGGCTGCGGTCTTCATCCGGAACGATTTTTTTCCCGAAAAAGGGGATTTTGGGAGTGAGAGAATTTGGATTGGGACTTTCAGCGGATGAAACGGACGCGGAGCGGGATTGGGAATGACTGAGTGTTTGGCTTTCCCGTGATGGCTGGAAAGGGTATGCTTTTTCTTGCGGAATAGAGAGAGGCGTTTCGTGAAGGCTGGTCTTTTTCTGAACCAGTGTCTGAATTGGGCGAAAAAGAAGGTGAATCACCCGTTGACAGTGGGCAGGGCAGATCACAAAACGGAAAAAATTTCGCGCAAGCCACGAGTATCCCAAATTCCCACGTTCTGAAAGGCTGGAAAGATTGATTGGGGGAAGGGGAGGAAACTCTGACAAACTGTATCCGGAGATGGAGGCCAGGCCGTGAAGGAAATCGCTGACAAAACGAAGAATGCCTCGGCCGTCAGAGGCACTGTGATGCCATTTCAGAAGCAGGTCGGTTCGGATGACCTGGCCATTCGGGGCTTTTTCTTCAAGAAAGAATATTCGCAGCATCGTTTCAGAAAAAGGGTCGAGAGTTTCGCGAAGTTTTTGAGGATAATCTTTTCGACACTCTCCTGAAAGCCAGTAAACATGGACTCCAAGAATCCGGCTGTGATCCGGATATTTCTGAAGTTTTTCCAACGGGTTTTGAGAAAATTCAGGAATCTCAAACGCGTACCTGAATTTTCCGATTTTCACGCAGCGCGCGTAGAGAAACGGATGACGGGCAAGCACTTCCAACAGAATTTTTTCTACCTGATCTCGGCAGAAACTCCCAGAAAAACTGAATCTTCCGTGACATTCCATTGGATACGCGTTGGTTCCGTCCAACTGCATGTATTCTTCAAAGTCTGTCATCGGAAAAATTTTTTTATTTGACATTCAATCTGCCCTCGTGGGTCTTGGAATAATGAAATAATGGAAAAGGATTGACCGGTTAGGGGGGGCCGTCCCCTGGTGACCGCGTCTTAAGGATACGAGGAATTGGGAATGATGGTTACTCAAAATTTTACTGGAACTCCTTATGAATAAAGGCTTTATATCAGATAAAGCCCTTTTTTTTTATCGGTTTTCAGGAGGTTGCCCATGATTTTATTTCAGGAAAGAGTTGATTTGGAAAAAACATTTAGGAATAAGCATAATCCTTAAAGTGTGAAAATGGCGCACAATCCAAATAATTGTTCTACTTGCGAAAAACAGAAAATTTGAAAAAAATTACCCAATTGTAACAAATTGCCTTTTGCTCGTGTTTTTTTTTACCGATGAATAAAAATGCAATAAACGAGCGTGGTATATGCTCAGAATATACTTTCGTTTTTTAAAGTAGTTTTTATGAAAGGTGACATTATGCTCCGAAAATTGTCATTCTGGAAAGGTCCCGATGGACGGTTGATGGTCCGCGGTTCCGTCGTTTTGAGTACCGCGGTACTTTTAGCGGTTGGATGCAAAGTTGGCCCGGACTATATCGCGCCTCCCGCGCCAAAAGTTCAGTCAGACTGGTCCGCGAAACAGGAAGAAATGCACGAAGGTACTCCGACAGATACTTCTCAGGTGCACAACGAATTACCCGCGTTAGACGATTGGTGGACCGTCTTTCACGATGAGACTCTGAATCTCCTGCTCAAAACGGTGAATGAGCAGAATCTTGATCTTAAGATGGCCGCCCAGCGTATTTACCAGGCGGAAATGGATTACCGCTACGCTCGCGGTGAACTTTTCCCGGCAATCGGTACCAGTGCTTCTTTCTCACGCGCGATGGGACCGGGAGTTGGCGGGAAAACGCATACTTACCAGTCGAATTGGACGTGGGATGCGGCAGCCAGTTGGGAAGTTGATATTTTTGGACAGATTCAGCGTTATGTTGAGGCGTATAGCGCGGCGTGGGACGCTACGGTTGAAGACCGAAATAACGTGAAAATGCTTCTTTTGGCGGAAACGGCCCGTACGTATATTAATGCGCGTCTTTTCCAGGAAGAAGAACGAATTGTGCGTGCTGACATTCAGACGCAGGAAACGTACCTCGAAAAAATCGCGGCACGTAAAGAAGTTGGTAAAGACAGCGACGTGGAACTGGTTCAGGCGCAGGCGAACCTGGCGACTGTTCGAGCCAGCCTTCCCAAGATTCAGGCTTCATTTCATGCCTGCGTAACTCGCCTGGGAACCCTCATGGGCGCGACGCCGGAGATGGTTCTGGACATTCTGACGCAGGACACCGCGTTTATTCCATGCGCACCGGACGCGCTGGCAGTTGGTATTCCGGCAGATATTCTCCGCCGTCGTCCAGATATTCGGGCATTGGAACGCCGTCTTGCCCAGCAGACCGCGCTGGTTGGAGCTACTCAGGCTGAACTTTATCCCAAATTCTATATTGATGGAACATTCGGACTTCAGGCTGATAGAATTGAGGATCTCTTTGAGGGCCGCAGTATTACGGCTAGTATTATGCCGAGACTTCAGTGGCGTATTTTTGAGTTTGGGCGAGTCCGCTGCTCCATCGCGAAGCAGGAAAGCGTTACTGAAGAAATGCGTCTTCAGTACCAGTACGCGGTATTGGAAGCGGCCGAGGAAGTCAATAACGCGATCATGGAGTACGTTAAACTTCAGGATCAGTATGACGAACAGCTGAATTCCGTCAAGAACTATGACGAAGCGCTTAAACTGTCTCTTGATCTTTACGAAACGGGAAAACGTGAGTACATGGTGGTTTTGGACTCCCAGCGCTATCGTCTTTCCAATCGTTTGACACTGGCGAATGTTCACGCACAGCTGGCCTCAAGCGTCGTCACGCTCTATACGGCTTTGGGCGGCGGCTGGCAAATCGATCCGCAGTCGGCCTCTTCGCTTTCCTCTGATTTCCTTCGCTCGAATTTCGTTCCTGGAAATCAGATTCAACTCAGCGTGCCTGGAGAAGGGATCAATCAGCAGGGACCGGCAGAAGCTCGTACTTCGGCAACGAATATTCTCAACAGCAGTAAACCGCAGACAAGCTACGCCAGCGAACTGCCTCCGGAAGGAACTCCGAAACGGCAGAATCGTCGAAACGGCGGGATTACCAATGCCCCAGAGGCAGTCCCCATGGTGCCGGAGGCGGATGACCTCTCGCAGTATCCGATTCCCGCACAGAATCAGAGTATCCTCAAGCAGGCTGCCCCCGCACCGCAGGTTGGCGGAAAAGCTCGCGTTCAGAGAAGCAAAGCGACTCCCGTACGCGGCAGACAAAGCTCGGATCCGCTGCTTGACGGTTTGCTTGAAGAGTAATTGGGACAGAATAAACGCTGGCGGAATGAATTGGACATGATGAAGTTCTGCTGGAAAGCGTCCTGGCGGGAAAGAAATTTTCGGAATGTTTTCTGAAAAGTAAATGAGGAAACTTTCCCGCGAATAGACCACCTCAAAATTTACCCGGAGGAAAGAGAGAATCGGAGCCTCTCGATCTTTCGGGTAAATTTTTTTGATTTAATGTTTGGTCCTCTTGCTTTTTTCGTCTTTCTGACTATAATGGAAAAAAATGATCTGTTTTAACGGTCAGAAGGGAAAAAGATGAATAGTTCATTGGATTTAACGACTTTGTTGAGTTTCACACTCGGTTGGCGAAAAAAAACGGTAACTCTTCGCGCGTTTCGCGGATTTGGATTTTGCGCGTTATTTTTCGCTATTTTTTTGGCTCTGTGGGCGGATGCGGTATCGCTTCAGGCACAGACGCGGACAGAGAAAAATTCCGCGCGGAAACTTATGCTTGAATTATCCGAAGAGGAGAATGAGGCGGAAGATGACGGGGATTTTGAGGTAGATTTTGGCGCGAACGCTGGTTTTGATTCCGATGATGAAAAGCATTCGGGAAACAGCAAACGAACATCAACCTCTAAGAAATTCTCAAAGAGTTCCAGAGAAAGAGATGCATATTCAGGAAGTACCGCCGGCTCAAAATCGGATGGAAAATCCAGGTCGGGAAATTCCTCCAAATCGAAAACCTCCTCTAAATCCAAAAATTCCTCCAAATCGAAGACCTCCGCCGCGGCGGAATTGGGTCGGGAATTTGAGGATAGTGATTTTGACGAAAAATCCAGAGTGAGTGGTTCATCTTCCAAAAAATCCTCAAAGTCAAAAAACGCCTCAAAAAATTCTTCGCAGAAAAAGAAAGACACCTCCAGGAATCAGACCGTAAAGAAAGGAAAGAAAAAGAACGAAGAGCCAGAAGATTTGAGGACGCCGGAAGAAAAAGAACGCGACCGTATGGAGTATTTTAAGCGGACCGGAATTTGGCGGTGGCCGGAGCTGACTCCGGAACAGCATGAAAAAGCTGTCGCGAAACAGAAAGAGTACCTTGAGGAGATTAAGGCGGCGTTTCCGCAGACGGTTTATTATGAATCGGAACATTTTTCTATCTGACGGATGCTCCGAAGCCAATCGCGTTGGAGTGTCTTAAGTATCTTGAGGCGATGTTTGCGCGACTGTGTCAGATTTTTGAGTTTCCCCCAGGTTCAGCCGTCTGGAATGGCAAATGCATTGTCTGCGCGTTTGTCTTTCAGCAGCAGTTTCTTCAGTTTGAGCAAAAATTCTTCAGTGAATCCGCGCAGGAATTCAGCGGAGCGAGCGGGCTGGCGCATATGTCAAGCGATGGAAACGTACTTATCTCGCTTTTTTATGGGGATATTTCCAAAATGGAGGCCCGCTGGAAATTCATCGGAATTCTCGTTCACGAAACGACACACGGTTTTATGCACCGCTATCGCGCGCGGCAGAGAATTCCGATCTGGCTTGAAGAAGGAATTGCGGATTCGATGCCGGTAGTAATTGTCCCGGCGGACCGTCAGACTTTTCTCAAGCAGCGCAGCGGGCTGGAACGGATGCGCATGACGGGGTCTGTCGGCGGTTTGATGACGGCCCAAGGGCACATTGAGGTTTGGCAATACGGAATTGCCAGCGGATTGGTCATGTTTCTGATTAAACAGGATTCGCATAAATTCAAAAAATTTCTGGATGACATTAAAGATGGAAAAGACTGGGAAGCCGCTCTTCGTGAGCATTATGGATGCTCCGCGGAGGAACTTCTCTTTCATTTCGGACGAGTGAATCGTGTGCCGAGGTTGACGTTCTGACTTTCGGCTGCCGAAGTAAAACGAGATTTGAATCGCGTGAGCCGGTCTGGGGAACCGCGTGAGTATGGACAGTACTCCCGCGGTTACCAAGACCGGTTTTGAAATTTTACCGCGGAGAAATCGCGAATCTTTTTCGGGAACTTTTCAAAACTCAATTTTCAGAACTTCCACGCATTTCCGAGTCGCGGACGTTTAGGATTTCGTGAGAAGTGAAAGGCGAAATCAGGAAATTCATCGCGGCTTCCAGGATTAAAAATAAAGGGGGAACCCGGAAAAATCAAAAGAAGAAAATCAGGTTCCCGAATTCTGAATTAAAGGTCCAGGTTCACTGGAGTCCCTGTTTTTTCGCTGTCTTTTTTTCACGATTCGGCACGTTGGAGCCGCGAACGTTTCCCATTGGGAACCAATCCTGCATCGTAATAGTAAAAGCGGCGGAAGTTTCTGTTAAATTAGCGAGAGGAAAGAGCCGTATTGCCGGCTGCCGATACGGGAAAAACGTAAGGAGAAAGTGTTAAAGCCGATGTCGAAAGTCCAAGTGAAGTCTGAAAACGGCGACGAGGCATTTGATCCATGGATTGATGAAATGAATTTATGGAAAAAATCCTTTCAGGCGGGAATGATGAATGAAAACGATTCCGGACGGAATCTATGATTCCAAGTCCAGTACGAAAAATGAAGATGAAATTCTTCTTTTTATTTTAACTCATTGCGGTATTGCTGCCAGGGCTGCGAACTTAAGAAAGATGAAAAAGAAATATTTTTTACGGAAAAATGAAATTTTATCAATGTTTCAGTCATGCTTTAGGGAATGGATTTTGAGAACATATTTGAAAAAGTATCTGGTTGCCCCTTGAATTTGTCTGAAAATCTGATAAAATCAGCAAAGGTTTGAGATTTGGAATTCCTTTCCTGTTTGTTCTGCGTTAAAAAGGGTATCGATCATGAGAAAACTGTTTTTTGTGTTGATTGGTCTATCAGGAATTTTTGGGGGAATTACTTCTGTCATTGGAAATTGGACTCCGGCAAAGTCGATGCCGAATGACGCTGTTCTTTTATTTGGGACTCAGGAAGACGGAACACTCGTTAATCATTTTCTCGCGAAAGAGGGAACGCAGACAGACTGGAAAGTGGAAAATGGCATACTCATTTCCACACCGCGGCCAGTAGACGCGCAAAATCCGGTTAGATCGAATCATACTTTCTCGAAAGAAGTGTTTCGTGATGCTGAAATTCATGTGGAATTCATGGTTTCGCCGGAAAATATGGGAAATAGCGGAGTTTATGTTCACGGAAATTATGAACTGCAGATCATGAATACCGCAGGAGATGAAACGCTGGGAAAGAACACGACGGGGGCTATTTACGGGATCCATTCCCCAAAAGTTAATGCCTCCAGGCCTGCTGGGGAGTGGCAGTCGTTTGATATTCTTTATTTCGCTCCGCGGCGTGATGCGGATGGAAAGATTATCGAAAAAGGGAAAATCACCGCCTATTTAAATGGAATTCTTATTCATGAGAACGCGGAATTTGGAGAACCCGTCTCAAATTATCATCCGTTTCGTTATGGTGAAACCCCGCTTTTGCGTCAGATTTGGGCGGAACAGATTAAATCGGGGTACGGGCCGCTTTTCCTTCAGGACCATGGAAGTCCGACAAAATTTCGCAATGTCTGGATCCGTAAGATAAATGAGTGAAATTTCAAGCGCGAGGAAAGAGTAAGGCAGAAAAACAGAATAGCGTATCTGCTTTTTGGGGAAAATGGCGATTTTTCTGCTGGTAGGCAAAAAAAGGATTGGTGGGATTGGTTGGTTTTGGGGAGTAAAACGTTTCGGATGGTGATAATTCGGAAAAAATATTGAAAATTTTGGCCAGGGAGTATTTGACTATTTTAAATTGTGTATTAAAATAATTAACAGTGAACAGGATGTCGGAAGTGCGGGAAGTTTTCGATCCTGCTGTTTCTGAGAATACTTCTCATGATTGAGGAGTTTGAACATAAAAGATTTTTTCGGTTTTGTTGTCCTGTCGTTGATTTTTTCGCAATAGAGCGAATTTTCATTTAAGCCTTTTGGCATTTGCGGATGGAATGGATTCCGTTTCGCGGGTTGACCTGAATAGTAAAATAGACTATTCTGGTTGGTTAAATTTTATTGGAGGCGTTTTCCGGCGGAGCCGGTGAATGTTTCGAGATTCAATTTTGCCAGGGGGCATGCGTGATTCATTGCGTCAGCAGTATTCAGAACCATTTTTTGCGTATTCTGCGTGAAAAGCTTGATGCCGAGATCTTCCAAATGTTTTTTGAAGATCAGTTTGGGCTTTATTGCGGAGAAAACGCGGATATGCTTTTTGTTACTGCGGAATCTTCCTTTGTGCTGGATTGGTATCGTCGAAAATTCCTGCCTCTTTTTCAGGAAATTGCTCCCCAAATCATTCCGTCTTTTTCTGGAACCGTCTGTATTGCTTCGCGTGAGGAACTGAAAGCTTTTCGGCAATCTGAGTTTGTGTCAGACGATTCGCGGCTTAAAAAAACGCAGTGTAAAAAGCCCGTTCCCGCTTCTTCCGCGGATTTTCAGACGAATCGGGAACGCATAGCCTATCGGAAAAAGAATTCTCGAGAGATTTTGGCAAGTGCCAGGCGCATGATGATTCCGGGTGTTCTTGATGTTTTGGCGGGTCCTTCGGCAGAAAAAATACTTGATACCGTAAATAACCGGCCGATTGCGGAGTTGCCCTCGGCGGATAGCGGAAATGAAAAAGGCGGTGAATCTGTCGCGATTTCAGCAAAACAGCCTCGAAAACCTGCGTCTCGAACTTTAAACGCCGCGCGACATTCGACAGTAAATCATTCAATCGTCGGACCAATGCGGGATTTTCTGGCTCAAATGGAAGAAATGTTCCGACAGGAAAAAATTTCGAGAATTACCGCGCCTGAATGTGTGGAAAAAACTGTTGAACAGAATTTCCTGGAAGATGTCGAGCCGGATTTCCTGGCTGAAGAAAAATGGACCACTCCTTTGGAGCAAGCGTCACCCAGTATCGGTACGGAGAGGCCTATTGACGACTTGGAATCTTCTGGAGCTTTAGTTTTGGAAAATACTTCCTCTCCGGAAGAATTTCACGGTTCATCAAAACTTCAAAAGCTGATGGCAAGTGTTTTGAAGAACTCGGAGGATACTGTTGCTATTTCCTCCACTGGAGTTACTTCTTCCCAAAATGGATTTTCTGAAACCTCTCACGAGGTCACTTTACGGAATGAACCCCGGAAGCTCTCACGAAATGCCGGTTTTTCGACTCGGACGTTTGAGACATTTGTCGTTGGGTACTCCAATCGCGTTGCTTACTCGACCGCGCGCGGGATTCATCTGAATATGGGCCTGATGTCGCCTGTGCTTTTTACGGGGGGAACCGGTGTCGGAAAAACCCATCTTTTAGACGCGATTTACCGAAATTCCGTTAAATGCGGTTTTGCTACGGTCTATAAAACATGCGAAGAATTCATTAATGATTTTGTTGCCAGTTTGCGTGACCAGCGAAAAAAGAATGATTTTCTCGAAACGTATCGTCAATGCGATCTTCTTTTGCTGGATAATCTCCAGTTTCTCCTTGGGAAACAGGGAACGATTAATGAGCTTCAGAATATTTTTAACTATCGGATTCGGCATGGAAAACAGATTGTGCTGGCTTCTGATCGTTCTTTGGAAAAAATGGAAGAGCTTGGGCCGGAATTCCTTTCCAAATTACGAGGAGGTTGTGTTTGTCATCTGAATGAGCCGAGCTTTGATGTGCGGCTGGGAATTCTTGCTCAGGAAAGCAAGGCGCGTAAACTTCCGCTTTCTGATGAGCAATGCCAAAAATTGGCCAATCAGTATGTCGGGGACGTTCGTGCCATTTTGGGGGCGTTAAATACCTTGGAGATGATGACTCGCTCTCAATTTGGTATTCCTGGAAGAAAAAATTCCATGCCTTCCCGTGAACAGAATCAAGTGGTTCAGCAACTGGTAGATAATATGGTGAATCAGCCTGGAAAATCTGTCAGTATGGATGATATTAAACGTTTTGTGGCTGTTCAGTTTGGAATAGATACGGTTTTACTTTCTTCCGGAGCGCGAATCCGAAAGATTTCTCAGCCAAGAATGTTGGCAATGTGGCTTGCCCGAAAATTTACGCGAAAGTCGCTCGCCGAGATTGGGCATTCTTTTGGATGCACCAGTCACAGTACGGTAATCTCTGCCCAGAAAAAGGTTGAAGAATGGAGGACACACGATTTCAGAGTGCAAACTGTTGATTCGGTACGGAGCGTAAATGAGTTGCTTCATCAGCTTGAAACGCAGCTTCAGAGATCTCTTTAGTTTTTTTGGGGAAATGTTACCTGTGTGAGCATCCTCGATGTTTTAGTTTCTAAAAAATGTTTTGTGCTGATTTTTGCGGCATACTAATCATATTTCTTCATAAAAAAATCTTTCTGCGTGTTGGTGAATTGCTATTAATGGGCATACTTTCATAAGACAAAAACACCAAAACAGAAAAAAGTTTCTGTTTTGGCGTTCGGAATTTTAGAAAATTTCTGCGTCCATTAATCAAAGTAACGACCAAGGACAATTGAAGCGTTATGCCCGCCAAATCCAAAATTATTGGAGACGACATAATCACATTTTCTTTCAACCGCTACATTTGGAGTATAGTTCAAATCGCACTCCGGATCCTTTGTCATGAGATTAATTGTTGGAGGAATAATCTGATTTTGAATGGCCAATGCGGAAAAGATCAATTCTAACGCACCGCTCGCGCCGAGTAAATGACCAGTCATACTCTTCGTGCTTGAAATATTAATTTTCCAGGCATGGTCTCCAAAAACGTGTTTAAGAGCCAAAGTTTCAGCAATATCTCCCAAGTGGGTACTGGTTCCATGAGCGTTTACGTAATCAACTTGTTCCGGATTTATTTTCGCGTCATCCAGAGCAAGTTTCATGGCCAAAGCCGCTCCTCTCCCCTGAGGTTCCGGCTGAACGATATGATGAGCGTCCGAAGATTCGCCATATCCCAAAACTTCCGCGTAAATTTTCGCGCCGCGTTTTTTGGCATGCTCAAGTTCTTCAAAAACCAGAATGCCGGCACCTTCACCCATGACGAAGCCATCACGATGACGATCAAATGGACGACTGGAATGTTCCGGATCATCGTTTCTCTCCGACATGGCCCGCATCGCGCAAAAAGCCGCCATGGCGATCTCAATTACGCACGCTTCCGTACCGCCGGTAATTCCAACATCAATTTTTCCCATTCGTATCGCGTCGATCATACGGTTCATACCGTGCGCGGAACTGGCACAGGCAGATGAAACCGCGTAACTTGGCCCCTGAAGATTGAAAATCAACGAAATATTTCCAGCAGGGGAGTTCGCGATTAAACGCGGAATCGTATACGGTGAAACCCGCGATGGACCTGATTTAAGGTAACGGGCTTCCTGATCTTCCAGAGTTAAAAGACCTCCAACTCCAGTACCAATGATGGACGCGCAACGGGTTGGATCTTCTTTAGAGAAATCAATGCCGGAATCTTCAACCGCTTTATGAGCCGCGACAATCGCGAATTTGGTCACTTCATCGAGATGCTTGTTCTCTTTACCCTCAACATAGCCTGCAGTAGAGAATTCTGGGCAGATACTTCCTGCGATGCGTGTTCGAAAAGCACTCGGGTCATATTTGGTAATATAGGTAATACCACTTTTTCCAGCAAGAATGGATTTCCAAACAGAATCAACTTCGCAGCCAAGTGGAGAAACCTGCCCGATACCGGTAATCACAATTCGACGCGTCATCCCAGCCCTCTGAAATACGATAAAGACACAGTCTATTAACTTACTAAAAATCGAATTTGTCAAATATTTTACGTATTCAATGCCAGGAGTTGAAAAGTAATTCCAACCATGTGCAGAAAAAACATAAATCAAACGTAAAACAAAAACAAAAATCGAAAAAGGAACAAGGCGGAATAAAATATTCCGCCGTTCCTGATTGACTAATTGCGTCAGTCTTTGTTCAGCTCACTCTCGATATGGCGAACAACGTCACCAATTGTCTGAACGTCATCAGTCGCTTCTTCTGGAATTGTGATCTGGAACTCTTCTTCAAGTTCCATAACCAGTTCCACAAGGTCAAGAGAGTCAGATCCCAGGTCATTAATGAATGAAGTTTCCAGCGTCAGTTTGTCCATTTCGTGACCAAGCTGTTCGCTAACGACTTTCATGACACGTTCCGTGATATTGCTATTGGAAGAAGACACTTTTTTTCTCCTTTAAAAGTAGTGCACTTTTGTGCGTGGTTTCAATATCCATAATTTACCATATTTTTTCGCTTTAGGCAAGGCCCCCGGAAAAAAATAATAAACATTTGGACAAAAGAAATAGAAAAAAATAAAAACCTTTGAAAAAAGAATCCAAAAATAACGAATATAACGAGCATTTCGGATGCTGTTTTCAGAAGTACGAAAAATTTAAGCCGTCATTCCGCCATCAACGGGGACTACCTGACCCGTGATATAGGAGGCAGCGTCACTGGCGAGGAACAAAACGGCATCGGCAATATCCTGCGGGTCACCAACCCGATTGGCAGGAATACGTTTTTTGGCTTCTGTCATGATCATGTCACCGAGGACTGCCGTCATGTCCGTGGCAATAAAGCCAGGAGCCACCGCGTTTACCGTAATCTTGCGTTTGGCATACTCACGAGCGACCGTATTGGTGAATCCAATGATTCCTGCTTTGGAGGCGGAGTAATTTGCCTGGCCTGGATTGCCTACCAGAGCCGAGACGCTTGAAACGTTAATAATGCGTCCATAACGCTTCTGCATCATTGGGACAATGCACGCGCGCGTAAAGACGAAAACGCCGCGGAGGTTCGTTTGAATGACATCATCCCAATCCTGGTCGTTCATCTGCGCGAGAAGACCGTCACGTGTGATACCCGCATTATTGACGAGAATGTCAACTTTACCCCATTTGGCCAAAACCGCATCCACAACGGCCTGACCCTCTTCCGTATTCCCGACGTTGGCACCAAAAGCCTCCGCTTCGCCGCCGAAAGCACGAATTTCTTCGACCGTCCCAGCTACGCGCTCGGCGGATGTCGCAACACAGGCAACTTTCGCGCCGTTTTCAGCAAGAGAAACTGCGATCGCTTTACCAATCCCGCGAGAGGCGCCAGTGACGATGGCAATACGGCCTGAAAGGTCAACGGCAAGTCGTGAATGTTTTTCGGACATTATTTAACTCCATCAATGAAAATGTTTCCATTCCCCTTAAAATGATTTAAATAAATCATCCAGTTTTTCCGTGGTATTTATTCCGAGATGAAAATTTTATTTGCATTTCCAATGCGGAACCCACAGGAGGGGAACGAATAATCAGCGTAAAAATACGTTATTCTTTTTTTCGGTTTTTTGGACCGAAGACTTAATTATATTTTGAAAAAATCTCGAAAATGGGAATAATTCACTGCCTGAAATTTTAGGCTTTTTCACATTTCAGAAATAAAACAAGCTTTTCTGAATATGATTTGAAATTTAAAGGCAGCTGTTTCTGAATATTGCGAAAAAATCCGAAGAGTACTGAAGGCAGCACTTCGGAATTTTCAAGCATCAGACTTCAACACCTTCGCAGGGAGTCTTACGGTCGATCCGCTTCAGCAAACCGCGTAAAACGCGTCCAGGTCCGACTTCATAAAATGTGTCATATCCTTCATCAAGAAGTCTGCGAATCGTTTTTTCCCACTGGACAGGAGAGAGGAGCTGACGAACCAGGGTTTGGCGAATGTCGTCAGGCTCTGTGTGAATTTTAACGTCCACATTCGAGATAACAGGAATTTTGGGTGAGGAGACAGTCGCTTCCGCCAGTACTTTAGCCAGTTTCTCGTCCGCGGGACACATGATTGGAGTGTGAAACGCGCCGGCGACAGCCAACGGCACGGCACGAGCGGCACCCGTTTCCTCGGCAAGAGCGGTGAGACGCGCGCAGGCTTCTTTTGTTCCGGAAACGACGGTATTGCCAGGGCAAAGGAGATTGGCGACCTGCAGAATGTCTTCACCGCGGGCCTGAGCGCAGAGGTCCTCAACGACATCCACCGCGGGACCGAGAAGGCTAACCATGCCGCTGGCAGTAGCATCCGCTGCTTCCTGCATTGCCTGACCACGGCACTGAACGATTTTCAGGCCGTCTTCAAAAGTCAAAGCTCCGGCAAAAGCAAGAGCAGTATATTCACCAAGACTCAAACCGGCCGCTGCTGAACAACTTTCGACAATTTCAGGTTTTTCCACTTTCAAGGCTTCAAGAGCAGCCAGAGACGTGACGTAAAGAGCCGGCTGGCTGATGACAGTCGTGCTGAGCTGTTCAATCGGACCATTGAAGCAAAGATCTGTCAAAGAGTAACCCAAAATTTCATCAGCTTTGTCGAAAAGGGCTTTTGCGGTTGGAAACGTATCGTAAAGCCGTTTTCCCATACCAACAGTCTGTGCCCCCTGACCCGGGAACAAAAATGCAGTTTTTCCCATAATCGACTCCTTTAGCTATTTCAAACGCACAGACGCGAAACAAAAGAAAGACTTCGTTTAGGAAAAACGGAGGTCAATCCGAGAGCTGTGCTGAAAAATTTAAACAAGAACCTCACCACAAAGCAGTTTAGGCTGTTTGCGATGAGGACTCCATTCCAACGATTGGATTTCCTGTGGAAATCATTTATTTTTCGTTGACTTCGATCACTTTCATATTGCGATACATGCCGCAGTTCGGGCAAACGACGTGAGACGGAACTGCTTGACCACAATTGGGGCAATAGGAAATCTGTTTAGCGGTTTTTCCGTCATGAGCACGACGGGAACCAGTACGGGCGTTGGAGTGCTTACGCTTCGGAACTGCCATAATACACCATCCTAAAAAAATTAATGCTACGGGTAAAAAAATTAAACTTCAATCAAGAAACAAATTATACTGGATTCCTCAAAAATGTCAAGGGTGGGGGGATGGGGTTTCTGAAAAACATTTGGAAGTTAAATACCTCCTAAATTCCCTATATTTTGTATTTTTAAGACTAAAACCCTGTTTTTAGGGATTTTTTTCAGTTTTGAAATTTATGAAATTTTGCCTAAATTTTTAAAAAATATTTTTTATGGCGATATTTTTCGAAAATTTCGTGAAAAAATCCCGTTATTGGAACAGTTTAATATTTCCAAAACGGGATTCATTGAACAGGAAACATGATTTTATGAAATGGTCTGAATTCCGAAACCGTCATTTGGAATCAGAAATTTACCCTCACATAGAGAATCTGGGCCGTTTATTTTTCGCAATCGCAGCCGCAGCCGCATTCTCCGTTATTTTCATCATATTCGTCATCTTCTTCCGCGATCTGGGCGTCAAGATACGCGACAATCCGTTCAAAGAGGGCGTCGTCTTCAATCGCGTGGAAAATGTATTCGTCACCGATGTTTTCACATTCCATCAGCAGGTCTTCATCTTCATCCGCGTCTTCGTCGTACGGCTGAAGCCTGGCGTAATCCTTGCCTTCGAAATCAAAAATTTCCAAAAGTTCAAATGTTAGTTCCTCACCGGTATCTGTGACCGTATTGATTAAAACTGGTTCGTAATCGTCATGTTCGCAGCCGCAGCCGCAGTGTTCATCGTGTGCCATTTCCGCCTCCGGACGACAAATTTGAAAAAAGTAAAAAATATTTTCGCGCGGAAAATTTATTGTCCTGTGTTTTTTAAAGGAAAACTTTTTAACTTTTACAGGAACAGAATTTTCGCGGAAATATTCTGCTGGGAAGGTTCCTGAATTGAAAGAGGACTCGCGGTTGGATTTTCGATCATCCTCTCTTTATCTTTTATTTTAGACAAATCAAAAAATTTGTGCAGGGGGACCAAGGCACTTTTTTTCAATTTTTTAGTTTTTTATGGATAAAATTTTCCTGTTTTTACTTTCTTTTTTTAGTTGTTTATTTTTCCAGGATTGACCAGTTTGTTATTTGGGACTCGTAATTGCTCTTTTGGGGTACGATATTGCATTTAAAGTTTACTTATTTTTACCAGTTTTGATAGACGGAATAATAGAAACAGACGGAATATGAGGAATAACAGAAACAACACGTTCTTTTTTGGGGGGCTTGGATTTTTCATGAAATTTTACCGTTTTAAGAAAAAGTCTGATGATAGGGAATGTTTTGACATTTCTGGATTTGAGATTTGTCGGGAGGACAAAGCATCAGATATTATTTTAACAGGAAACGAAATAAAAGAAGGTTTGCGATGGAATGCGGCCCCAGTTCACTTACTGACTATCTGACGATCTCACGACGGATGACAAATAATCATTATGTCGCGTGGGTTCTGTTTTTCGCAGGAGCTGCTCTGCCGGTTTCTTTTGCGCAGGGGGAGGGTTTTACCCGTCCAACATATTTTCCGGCGGTATCGGAATCCTATTTCTTTGGGGATTCCAATGAAGTTTACCCAAATCCCTATCAGCCATCTCCGCCTTCCTTTGTGCCGTCTCCGGGAGAAACGCGCCCTGTGCCTGATCATGAAGTTCGGGCAAGGGAACGAGCGGAACGAAGAGAAAATATTCGAAAGAAATATCTGACAGCTGATTCACCGAATTTTCGTAAACCGGAAAAGGAAAGAATATCGCAAACGGAAGTTCTTTATCGTGATGAAAATACGGTGGTTTATCGAACTTCGCCGGAGGTGGTTTTTCCAGGACAGAAGGGACAGCCGGTTCCTTCACGGATTGATCAGACTGATGAAGATTTTTCCCTTTGGGGTAATCCGGACGGAACGACATCCGCTTTGCCGATTCAGGAAGAGGTTCAGGATAACGCGGAGCTGATTTTGGAAGATGTTTCTTCTGTTTCGGATCGGCAGAATCGGGTAACTGAAACTGGAAATGAATTGGGGGATGTCATTCTGGAAGACGTTGCGCTTCCGGCAGAGAATGATATTTTGGAAGATACGTCTGGTGATTCTGAAGTTCTTCCTCAGAAAAATGGAACCAGGACAGAGAATTCCCTAAAGCCGGAGCGTTCCTCAAAAGAAGCTGCCGTTCAGCCGCGGTTACCGAAAAATAGTTCCCTTTTTTCCTCAATTACGGAGGCACCGATGACTCTGTCTCTTGAGGAGATTGAGGAAGGCGGGAAATCTGTTGATGAAAATGATTCAGATGATCTGATTCTTTGGGAAGATGTTTCGGATAATGCTCCCAACGGGAAAGCGGTTGAGGAAAAATCGCTTTCAGGTGAGAATGGTCTTGAGGCCGTTTCGGAAAATGAAGATCTGCTTGAGCTGGTTCCCGCGCCGGATGAAGAAAAGTCGCCCAATCATACGCGGGATCAGAGAATGGGGGCACCAAAGAGCCGCAGTGAAAGATCCATTTTGAAGACATCTGGTTTCAGACGGGATGCTCAGATTCGTCTTGCCGCCTTTAAATTTCCTTTCCAGGAAGATATGGAGAAGGAGAATGGAGATGGCAATGAACTGAAGTCTGGAAACAGTAAGGGAATGCGTTATCCGGTTCGCGGAAGTGATTCTTCCAGAAAAAAGGAACAGATTGAAAAGGAAGAAAGCGTTGGCGCGAATACATCGACTCTGCGGTCGATTGAAGCATCGGACTGGCGGCAGGAGAGAACAGAGTACGCGGGAGTAAATACCGCGCGTGTTTCGACTCGGAATCATGCGTCTGGAGTACGTATTCAGGAATTGGTTCCCCAGCCTTCGGCTTCGGAGATGACTCCTCAGCGGTTTACGTCGATTTCAACATTTAATGTGGATGGCCGCGATCCTTCCGATAAATCACAGTATTCCGGCATGGCACAGAAACCGGGCGTACCCCAGTATTCATCTGCCGGCAATTCCGAAACGGCAGGGAAGTCTCCCATGATTCAGGCTTCCAGTTCGTTTTCTTCTGATACTGTTGGTAATTCGCGGCGAAACGCTTATCCTGTTCCGAAGAGCTACGTGGACGCGCAGCGAATTTCCCAAAATTCAGGCGCGATACGGCAGAATAATTCGTATTCAGCGGGACAAAAAACGGTTTCTTATCAGCCGCAAAGCAAAAATATCGCTCAAAATACGAGCACGGAAGAACGTTCAATTCTGGTTCGTCCGCCTCAAACGCCTTCAATGTCCGAGGGGCAGAGCAGGGCCGTTTCACCACCTCCAATGAAACATCAGTCAAGTTTGGAGAGAGAAAAATCTCAGTCGCGGTCTGTTCCGGAGGTTCGGAAAACCCTAAATGGGGACATTCGTCAGAATTCGTATCCGAAACCGGTCGTGTCCGTGGAGCCGGCTTACGTTGCGCCGTTTCCTGAAAAAAATACTGCGAATCATAAATTAAAATTTGTCATTCCGGAACGTTTGGTTTTTGAAGATTTTCGAGTACGCAAGACAATCGAAAAGGGAAGTCTTCCCTGGTACGCAGAGTACATTCAGGATCTGGACGTTAATGAGGAGCAGCTTTTCAACGCGCTTCGGGTTCTTGGCAACAACAAACTTTCCCAAAGCCGCAGTCGTTTTCAGCTAATGGAAGCGGGGATCATCGCCAGTCGGTCGGAATCCGCGGCAGAGGCAAACAGAATTTTCAATATTTACGAAAATATTGAGTATTATGTTCTTCAGAGCCTTCGCGGCATTGACGCGCGTCAAGATTTGACGATCCGGCAGAAAGAAGAAATGAAAGCGGAAGCTATCCTGAATTTTATGCATCAGAATGTCATTCAGGAGTATCGCCTGGAAGGTACGACGATGCGCAATCTTCTTGAGCATGGCCGATATAATTGCGTGACTGCTTCGATTCTTTTCTGCAGTTTGGCGGAAAAGGCGGGGTTGAACGTGACTGCGGTTGAATTGCCGGGACACGCGATGTGCTGGGTTTACCTTTCGGATGGAGAACGCTTGGAAGTAGAAACGACCTGTGATACCTGGTTCAAATATCGGAATGATCCGGAAACCCAGAAAAAAGTTATCTGCAAACTGATTCGGGATGCTTCTCCGCAGATGAAGGATCAGTCCGATCAGATGCTTCTTTCCCAAGTTCCGCAGCCAATTTCAGATAAGCGTTTGATTGCGAAAATCTACTATAATCGGGGAGTTGACCTTTTGGCCATTAACGATTATGCCGGGGCACTTGAGGCAAACGCGATCGCCTATTGCCTGGATCCGCAAAGTGAAACGACTTTTGGGAATCTTTTGGCAACCATGAATAACTGGGCAATCGCTTTGTGCAAAGATGGAGATTACGCGGCCGCGTCGAATCTTTTGAAAATGGGACTCAAGCATAAGCCGGATTATCCGCCGTTTAGAAATAATCATACGCACGTCTATCATTATTGGGTTCGCGCCCTTTATGAAAAGGGACAGGTTCATGAAGCGCTGCGTGTGGCGGATATTGCGGCGGATGAGCAGCCGGAGCAGAAAAGACATTTTCACGAACTGCAAAATCAGATTCGCCAAACGATTGCCGTTGAGAGTAGTGACAGCAGCGCGTATCGCTAGAATTTATTAAAGCGGGCAGGTTGCTGAAACAGCCCGCCAGGGGGATTAAAATAAATTTAAGTTTTTCGCTTCTGGAAAGCATCCTCCATTTTCCTTCCAGAAGTATTTCTCCCGAACAGTCGGTTTCACGCCGACTGTTTTTTTTTGAGGAGTTGATTGATTGCTTCTGTTCTGAATTTATCTCAGAATAACTCCTTTTTTCTTTGTCTAAAATACTTAAGTGAGTCTGAATGTCGGTATCGAAAACAGAAGAAAAGAACCTCTTAAGTACTAGATTGCGGAATAAATAAAAAAATCATGGAAGAGTAAATTCCTCCATGATTTTCTTGTTCAGGATTTTTCTGGATTAGTAGGTTGAATCCATTCTTCTCTTTGCCGGAATGTCAATCGTAATGTCAAGAATTTCCGCCAGGTCGCGCAGGGCGTTGCGCATGTCTTTTTGCATTGAATAAAGGCTTAGGCGGGAATCGTCCGTTGATACGGAAGAAACCTCGACCGGAACGTAGTTGGGGTCATCTGGATTTTCACTTGCGGATCTTCCTTTTTTAGGAAGTCCCGCCCGATCGTACATTTCAGAAATGCTTCGGATAGAACGGGCAATTTTGAGATAATTCGTGTTTCCGTCATGCATTTGGCGCAGAGCGGAATCTGAACTGTTGAAAATCCACGCGAACGTACCGGAGATAGCTTTGGTACGCTGTTTCCAGAGACGAATCTGATAGGATTCCTCTTCCTGTCCCATCGTACGGGCCATTTGCCGCATTCTTGGATTTTTCTCCACTTCACCTTCGACACCTTCCTGAAGATAGTAATCGAATTCGTATTCGTATTTCATGCAGACCAGGAACAGTTTGGCAAACGCGAGCGAGATATCGTCCGGTTTTTTGCCGACAGCTTTTAACGTGTCTTCCGAAAGACGCAGTTTGCAGAAAGATGCCGCAGAAATGATTCTGCGCTCCATGTCGCGGCGGAAATACTGACTGTCCAACGATTTATTTTGGCGATTGGCAGATTCAAAAAGCTGCTTTGCGATTTCACCTTTGGGACCGGCGTATCCGACATTTCCAAGGGCTTCCAGAGAGAGCAGACGCATCCATTGAATTTCAGGAGCTTCGTTGGCGTCACCTTTAGCCAAAGGCGCGAAAGCGAAACGCGCGAAGATTTTCGCGAACGCCTCTCGTTCAGAGGCGGATTTTAAACCGCATTCCGCATGGCGAGCCAGACCTTTCAAAGCCGCGATTTGAAGAGCGATATCCTCAGAGGCCGCGATTTCCTTCAAAAAAGGAACCGCTTTAGCGTATGGGACGGGTTTGACACCGCGTTTCTGCACACTGTTCAGTTCACCTGCCATCAGAACCGCGTTGAAAGGAATGACCTTTTTACCTTTACTGCCGGCTTGAGCCTTGAGAATGTCAAAAATCATGTCCAAAGCCTGCGCGTAGCCTTTGCTTTCTTTTTCGGCCAATGGCGTCAGTGAGTTCAGCAAATCCTTTTTAGCAATTGCGATTTTGGTTTCATCCGCTTCCCAACGGGTTACCAGTTGGAATTCCAGGTAATTCTTGACGATTTTTCTGCCATTATCATCTAAACCTTTATCCAGTGCGTCAAGGGCCTTAGCCTGGTATGACGTGGAACCGTAATCCTGCCCGGAGACTTGGGAACCAATGAAACCAACGCAGAGAAAACTGCAGAGAAGTATCGCAACTTGAAGGTAATTTTTTTTCATGGGTCTTTTCAACTCTTCTGAAAATCTGCAAAATTCCCGTAGACAAAACGAAGTCTATCGGGTAAAATGAAAAAACTGGAAGATGGAATCGGAGTACCCCAATCCACCGATACTTTCCAATACTCTATAGAGTACACCGAATTTCCAAAAACGTCAAGCGTTTTTAATCCATAAGTGAGAAAAAGTTTAAATTTTTTTAATATTTTGGAGGTTCCATGACTAAAAACGAAAAACTTTATCCAATTTCACTAATCCTGCCTTTAGTTTTGTTCATGGTATTGGGGGCCGCGGAATCTTACCTGATGAAACTGGAAGGTTTTTTTCTCAGCTATCCAGCTTTTTATTCCTTAAAGATTCTTCTTGTTGCCGTCTCCGTTTTTTGCTGTTTTCCGATCTGGCTTAAAAGTTTCCGCCCTACCTGGACTCGCTGGACTTTCGGTGCTCTGGCGGGGGGGATTCTGGCTGCGGGGCTTTGGGTTTTACTAAGTCAAATTCCGGTCTCAATTTTGGGAAATTCAGGAGGACGCGCGGCTTTTAATCCTTTTGAATCATGCGATTCCATGAGTGCCGCCTGGAGTTTTTGGTGTGTGCGAATGGCAGGATTGGCACTGGTCGTACCGCTTATTGAAGAAATGTTTTTGCGAGGGTTTCTGCTTCGTTTTATTGACAGCGAGGATTGGAGAACGCATCCCGTTGGACAATACTCTTCGAAAGCGTGGATTGCGGTTTGCGTTTACGCCGCGGTAACTCATCCGGAATTGATTGCGGCCATTACCTGGTTTAGCTTGGCGACATGGCTCGTTTCACGC
Source organism: Thermoguttaceae bacterium (assembly GCA_017408405.1). GTDB lineage: Bacteria > Planctomycetota > Planctomycetia > Pirellulales > Thermoguttaceae > RGIG3701. The sequence goes on along the minus strand of JAFQUP010000025.1, from coordinate 13,373 downwards.
ACGAAAAATATTTGGGATGCGGTCATTTTTCATGTTGGGACGAATGCCGCGTTGGGAGTTTACGTTTTGTTCAGCGGAGCGTGGCACCTTCTTTGACTTATCTGAAATTTTCAGCGTAACATAAAAAAACGGACATCCAAAAGATGTCCGTTTCTTTTTAATTGGATTTATGCCTGTTTTCAATACGCGGAAGAAGTTGCTTCCGAAGTATTTTCAGCGGGAACCGCGGCTTTGGCCGCCGCCGCTTTAGCCATTTGGATTAATTGAAGTCCCTGATGAACTTCCTGTTTCGAGAAATTTGTAGTCGTGACACCATTTGCGTGGAGTACGGTTTCAGAAGCAAGTTTTTCGATAGGCGTTCCGCTATTGAGGTGCCACGCCGCGAATTGAGCGCTTCGGAGGTCCACGTTTCCAAGATTTTCCACGACGAAAATGACTTCAGCTTTATTCGTAACTTCGTTAATTGGGCAAATTTCATATGCCATATTGGCATTCGGCTCAGGTTTTCCGTATTCGAGGCAAACAGACTGGTATTTGACAGCCGTAACCGCTTCCGGCGGGACATTTTGGAAGCCACCCATGCCGCCCATGCCGTTCATACCGCCGCCGCCCATGAGCTGACCGCCGCCGAAATTCTGCCCCATGACCGGACGGGTGCCAAAAGCTTTCGGCATACGAACACTCAGAGGTTTATCCGTTTTATTTTTTACGAATACTTTTCCGCCTTTCATCGCGCCCTGAATGACGCCGACCTCAATCTGGTCATCCGCGATAGCCTGAAAAAGATCGACTTCTTCCGCACCTTCCAGTGCTTTATCGGCAATTTTTACTGTTTTGGCGCCTTTGGCGAGATTTTTGACCTTAAGTTTGGCTTCCTGGGCCGCGTTATCCGCCATGGAAACACTGCCAAACGCCAAAACGAGAAGCAAACTGAGTGTCGCTGTCAAAATACGGGACATAATTTTTCTCCCAATGAAATTCGGGGTTTGCGAATTTTGATCTATTAATTCAATGCCGGCAAAGGAAAAGGAGCCTATGCCGCAGATTTTTCCGTCTATTTTATTTTTATTCGGGAAAAACTCAACTGAATTTCACCGTTTTTAATACTTTTTTAACGATGAAAGTATTTTTCCACAGGAGTAATACGTACAGATGGAATAATCGGAAGAAGATAGCTGCTCCAAACGCGCAGACGTTTAAAATCTTAACATTTTTTAAGCCCGCGCGTTCGTTTAGGGATAAATTAATTTCTCTTGACGCACTTCTCCGCTTTGCACTTCAATTCCGGGTCTTTGGCGAGCGGAAGCTGAACGGCCTGTCCGGATTCCGCCGCGGCGTAAATGCCGAGAATGATCTCGACGGAACGCCGCCCTTCCGGACCGTTGACTTTCGGTTCCGTGTCGGTTTCGATCGCGCGGATCATATCGGCAAAGAGTTTGGCGTGTCCTTTGAAGCTGATCGCTGACGGATCGGCCGCACCGCCTCCGGAGCTTTTGGAGTTGGCCATTTCTTCCTTCACTTTCGCGTCTTCCGGAGCTTCTTCCGCGAAATCCCAGCGGACGATGTCCTCTTCCTCGATTGTGGCGGAACCTTTCGAGCCGTGGATCTCCACTTTTTTCAGGTAGCCTGGATAGATCGCCGTGCTGGCTTCAATGACTCCGAGCGCGCCGTTGGCGAAACGCAGGGAAGCGACGGCAGTGTCTTCGACTTCGATGCGTTCGTGATCGAGACAGTCGATGATCGAACGAATCTCAACGACCGGTCCCATCAGCCACGTGAGGAGGTCCACGCTGTGGATCGCCTGATTCATGAGCGCACCGCCGCCGTCCAGCGCCCACGTTCCGCGCCACGCTCCGCTGTCGTAGTACTGCTGGGTCCGGAACCATTTCACGTAGGTGTCCCCGACGGTCAGTTTGCCGAATCGGCCGGAATCGATCGCGTTTTTCAGCGTGACGCTCGAGTCATGGAATCGGCTGTGGAAGACGGTCGCGAGTTTGACGTTCTTTTCCTTGCACGCGGCAATGATCTGGTCGCAGCGTTCCAGCGTGATCTCAAGCGGTTTCTCGACGATGAGGTGTTTTCCCGCTTTCGCGGCGGCAAGAGCCGGTTCAAGATGCGCTCCGCTCGGCGTGCCGATGGTCACGATCTCGACTTCCGGATCCGCCAGCATGGCATCCAGATCGTCATAGGCGCGGCAACCGGTCTGTTCCGCGAGACGTTCGGCCGAGGCTTTGAATACGTCGTAGCAGGCGACCAGTTTCGCGTTTTCGAGAGATTCAATGGCTTTCGCGTGGAAGTTGGAGATCATTCCGCAGCCGATGATGGCAAATCCGTATTTTTTCATGGTTCGTTTCCATTTTGGGTTAAAGGATGGGGAAAATCAAATTTTCATGAACTTCATTTTAGCAAAAAGAGGGAGAAAAGTCAAGGAGTCCGGCACAGATTTTGTTTTGCTTCCCCAAATTTTCCGAAATTCTGCCCGCAAAATGGTTTTTCCCTTTCGAAAAGCTCTTTTTTAGGCATTGAAAATGTCACGAATACCTTTTTTTTGCGCGGTAACGCTAAAGAAAATCGGAACGGCCATTTTATTTTTTCCAGTTTTCAGAATGGAAAACCTTGATGAAAAGCGGCGGATCTCCGAAATTGGCGGAATTGCTGAAGTTGCCGGGATTGCTGGAACGTCCTTTTTTCTGGAATGCGAACCCCCGAAAACGAAAGAGAGAAAGCAGAATACTAAAAAGGATGAAAACCGGCAGCAGAATGAGAAAGGCCGCACTCGCCAGAAGAAGGAGCAGAGCAAGACAGATCATCCCCAAACATCCCGGAAGAGAAAAGGAAAAAGCTGTCGGGCGCCAGCCGGAAAACGAGGCTCCAGAATGAAACTCGTTTCCGAAAGGCTCTTGGGGGAATTCCGGTCCAGCGTTACCGTAGTTGCGCGGGTCGTCATGGTCCAGAATCTCAATTTTTACTTTTTCGTTCATGCTGGCAAAATGCGGGGATGAAGTCGGAATTGGAAATTTTTGGAATCGTTGCGAAGGAAGATCTCCATGAGATCTCCGCGTAAATTCAGGGCGAAAACGAAAAGCATTTCCGCCCGCGTCCTCTTAATCAAGCCAGCGTTCTGCCCACTTTTCCAAAAAGAGCAGCGACCAGAGCGTTCCGCCGTAGCTTCCGATTCCCTGCGCGTGATCGCGGTAGAGCTTTTTCGCGTAGTTAATGTCCACCCACCGCGAGATGCGGGAATTTTTCCCAAGGACTTCCTCGCGGAAGATCTCTTTCAGCGGACCGCGCAGCCAGGCGTCCGTCGGAAGCTCGAACCCCTGTTTCGGCCGGCTTTTCATCTTGATTGGGAACTGCGGTTCGAATGATTTACGGAGAATCCATTTTCCCAAACCTTCCCGGATCTTGAATTCCGACGGGATTTGTCCAGCCAGATCCAGAACTTGGGTATCGAGGAATGGGGATCGCACTTCAAGACCGCACATCATGGAGGCCCGATCCACTTTAACCATTGCTTCCGGCAGCGCGACGGAGATTTCGGCCATCTGCATTCCCAACAGGGTGTCACGCCCGCCAGCCAGCGCGAATGCGTCGGAAAACTGCTTCCCAATGTCTGACGGCACAAAATCCTGTGTGCGGTAAAGCGGGGCCAGAAGTTTCTGACGCAGCGGATTCCGGCAAAACGAAAGTGAATTGGCATACGCTTCTTCCGCGGACATGGATAGATTGCGAAAAGCGGTTTTCAAACGGAAGATTCTCGGCATGAAATCCATCTTGGGATAAATTGCTCCTAATGGGCCAAAAATCATTTTTCGGAGAAAAGAAGGCAGCAGACGACGGATTCTGTCTTCTTTCATATCGTGAATTTGCCGGGCATAGCCCGCGAAACATTCGTCTCCGCCGTCACCGGAGAAGACAATTGAAACATGATGGGAAGCCAGGCGTGAAACCAGCAGCATCGGAAGAGCGGAAGGATCTGAATACGGTTCATCGTAACATTCGACGAGGTTTTTCAGTTCCTCGACCGCGTCCGGCTCAACAATTTCCTGAAACATATCGGTTCCAAACCGATCCGAAATCAATTCCGCGTATTTCAGTTCGTTAAAGTCGCTTTCCTTGAATCCGATGGAAAATGTTGGGATCGCTTCGCACCCCAGGCGGCTCTGGATGGCGACAACGATACTTGAGTCCAGTCCGCCGCTCAAAAATGCCCCTGTGCCAGGCATTTCTCCCTTCATCATCGTGATCGTGTCGACGAGCTGATTTTGGATACGTTCAGTCCAATCGGCAAACTCCAAATTTTCGTTAATGTGCGGGATGAATTTCCAGTAACGGAATGGTCCCTGGGGACGTACCGCTCCGTTACTGTCCAGCCGAAACCTCATCCATGAACCATGGAGGACCTTGCGTATTTTCTGATAGATGGAACGTTCTCCCGGAACGCATCCCATGATGAAGTAATCCTCAATCGCGGTTGGGTTAATTTCACGCTTAATATTTTCGTGCGCGAGAATACCCTTGATTTCGGAGGCGAACAGAAATTTTTCATCATCCTGATAGTAGTAGAGCGGTTTTTGTCCCAAAGGATCACGCACAAAATAAAACGCGTTCTCTGAAGAATCCCAAATGACGGCGGCAAATTTACCGCGAATTTTCGGTAACATTCGCTCAAGACCGTATTCGGCGAAGAGAAATGCCATTAGCTCGGAATCTTCATCCGTCTGGAGTTCAAGACCAAGATCATCCAATTCTTCGTGAAGCTGTTGCGAATTGTAGATTTCACCATCCAAAAGCACGATCAGTGTCCGTTCACCGAAATGATACTCGATTGGTGAATCAGCCTGTTCAAAAACAGTTTCTGCCCAAAGGCAGGCTCCCAGGCCGATATTTTTTTTAAGATAGTAGGCTTCTCCGTTCTTTCCACGATGTGAAAGTACGGTACTCATCTTCTGAAGCGTGGCTGGGTCCACGTTTCGGGAGGCGTTTGCGTTTCGATAAACGACACCAAAAATTGCGCTCATGGCAGGATCAAAGGTCCCTTAAAAAAAACTGCGTGCAAATCGGAATTCGAAAGTTTGGCAGCGCGTCTGAAAAAACGAAGCGGCTGAATCTGAAAAGTGCCGCTGTCAGATTTTTTCAGACGCGGGTGCGTCCGTGGATTCCGGTTTCAGAATACCATCTCCGTCGGGGGCTTTACGAAATTTGACTACTTTTGCGGGCACGCCAACCGCAATGGCATAGTCAGGAACATCTTCCAAAACGAGTGCGCCCGCGCCGATGACACAGTGTTTGCCAACGTTCGCGAGCACGACCGCACGTTCTCCTATCCAGGAATCCTCACCAATGGTAAGACGGGGGAAAACTCCGCCCTGTTCCCGAATAGGAATGTCCAGTCGATCAAAAAAATGCTGATTTGTTCCATTGGCAATGGAGACTCCGCTTGCCAGGAGGACATTGTCTTCGAGCGTGATGTTGCCCAAAATGCAGTATGGGCCAACGTAAACATTTTCTCCTATCTCGGTCTCCGGATGCGAAAAAATCGTTCCGAAGCAGAGGCATGAATTTTTTCCGCAGCGGGGAAGAACCCATCGGAAAAAAGCAAATCGCAGATATTCACCAGGCAAACCGGGAAGGAGAGCCAGAAGCTGCGTCATGTCGGCAAATGCCCGCTGTTGAGGAAAAAGCAGACGAATTACCGAATAAAGGAGCAAAAATGGAATGATCGTGATTGCCGAAAAAAAACGGAAAAAAATCTTCATTTGTCTTATGGGGAATTCCCTGGAAAACAATTCTGAAAACGGATATTTTTACTTTTTGCCTGCGTTTCCGGAAGTACCGCGTATTTCCGAAAACGCGGTGCTTCTGATGACTGGGGATTTTCAAAATACTTATTTTCCGTGTTTCTGAACGGCAAGCACGTTCATTCAAATGTCAGTCTGAAGATTCATTCCCGATTATTCTTCGTCCGAATACTCCGACTCATCTTCCGAGTATTCTTCATCCGAGGTTTCGTATTCCTCTTCATCTGAATCTTCGTCTTCCTCATCTTCTACTTTGAAATTGGACTTATGGTCGCCGGTAATATCGTCCATTTCCATCATCAAAACGTGGATGCGGAATTCTTCCGGGCCGCGGCGATTCATCATCACCAGCTGCTCGTTATTTTGGCGATTATTCATGTCGTTTGACTGACGGGCGGGAGTAATCAAAATATCAAGTGATTCCCGGCGTCCAGTTTCATCGTTCAGTTCAAAACGTTCCAGCCAATAGCCGTTGGCAATAGCCTGCTGGTTTGGGGTTTTGGAGAGGATTCCTCGTTCCAGAAGGCGGGACTGTTTTGATTTAAGTCCCGTGATCAGCTTTTGGAACATGGAGGAACATTCCACTTCAAAGTAGGTGACTTTCAGACGTCCGGATTCAGCCATGGGAGGCATTGCCGGGTCATCGGCCGTGAAGAATGAGACGAGCTTGGCGTCTTTCGGAAAAACAAACTGTTTCCGAAGATCTTCGGGGAGTTTCGGTTCTTCGGGCTTCGGAGCGTTACGATCGGTAATGCGCCGGGCCTTGGCAACCGCTTCCTGCGCTTTTGCCGCTTCGGAGAATTTCCAGCACCACTGACTGACAGTACGGTAGGATTGCTCCATCCACGCGGCTCCGACTTCAAGGCGCTTTTCACGAAGGAGAACACCAATCGACGGAGCTTTGGCCTTCACATTCTTTTTCTTATTGTTAGGTACGGGACGGCGTGTCTCTTTTTTCTCTTTCATGACACGACGGTCAAGGGATTTCACCACCATCAGGAAGCCCGGCTCCGTCTCAATTTTATCGAAAAGAGACATTTTGAATGCTTCCGGACCAAGAAGCCATGCCTTGTCAAGGATGGAGTAAAGCTGATACCGTGTTTCCGTGCACGGAATCGAAAGGTACATTTGGATTGTCTGAAGATCAGACTTTTGAATCATCGGGAATTTCGGTTTCGCATTGCTTCCAGGTTCAGGCATGTTCGCGATGCTTTCATCGACGTATCCAACAAATGATTCGTGAATTTTATCCAAAAGAAGCTGACGCATTTCTGGCGTCCAAATTTCTTTTTCAAGTGCTTCACGACTGGATGACTCCATCAAAAGCTCAACCATGGGTGAACGCTGCGCGGTACGATTTCGGTTATTTCCAGCCGCGGCCGGTTTGTTTTTCTCAAGTGCCGCGCGGCGGCTTAAAAGTGAAACGGAAGTTTGACCGGAAGGAGCTGCCTCCTCCGCTGCCTCCGCTGCTTCGCGGGCACGGGCATCCTCTTCCATCTGACTGCGCTTCTCAAGCATCGCGGTACGAAATTCATCCGTAGTCTTTTCGTCAAGCAGGCTGAAACGGTGCTTCATCAGGAGAAGGTGACTTTGCGCGTGATTTTCCTCAAGAATCGCTCTCCACGCCTCGTCCACTTCCGGCTGGCGATAAATCATGATTTGGGCGATGCAGTTCGTGAAATCCTTTTTCATCAGGAATTTATTCAGAACTTCCTCAAGCAGAAACGCCTGTTTCGCCTGCGTATCGGCTGCCTGAAGAACTTCGTCGCCGAGAAGTTCACGGGCAATTTGAGCGCGGAAAAGCGCGGATGAAACCGGGCAGTATTTATTCAACACCAGTTTCTGAACATCAAGATGAGTAAAGGACGTAATATTTCCAGAACCGCCCTGGAAACGGAACTGAACCCGTTTACCGGGGGCAAGCTGAATTGGAGGATGATTGCCGCGAAGGTTCGAGTACGGATTATCCTGCGTACGCGGCGGATTTCCGTTTTCGTCAAGCTCAACTTCTTTTATCTCCGGAGCTTCAATTTCCGCGAACTCCGCCGCGTCCTCGACACCCTTTTCGGGAATAAGAAGAAACGCGAGAAGGAGTTTTTCTTCTTCCGGGGAAATTTTACCTTCTTCCGATTTGACGGCGTAAGCGTCCATGACCGCTTCAAGCGCGCCTTTATTATCGTCCGTAAGAATCGCGCCGGCAAGGAACGCCGCTGTCGTCTTTCGCGCGGTTTCACTCGTGCTGGAGGCTAACGCTCCCATTCCCTGCGCCGCCTGCTTTTGAGTCAGCTGGTAAAAATTGATTTCAATCGGTTTGGAGTTGTCCATGCGCCGGTCGCGTTCGGAGTCGTCTCCTTCCTCAAGTGCCTTCTGTTTCTCCGCTGCCTCGATGAGCTTTTGTTCCTGCGCGATCGCGTTCGGAATTACGGACTGCACGAAACGGGAAAGAATACGCGCCGCCTCTTCGGAAGCATTCGGATTCGCGAGACGGGATGAAAGTTCCGTAAGCGCCATATCGAAAAGAGCCGGTTCCGCGACGCGGACATAGGTGAAATCCGCCTCTGACCACTGCGCAGTATTTGATGGAAGGGTCTTTTCCTGAACCTGAAGTTCCGGCGGAAGAAGATCCTGCGCGTTTTCTTCCGGCTTTTCTTCCTCTACTTCTTTTTTCTTTTTCTTCTTTTTTTTCGTCGGTTCCTGTTGCGGTTCGGGGGCATTTTTCTTGTCCAAGCCGGTTTTTTCCGCGATATTTTTCTGGACCCGGTTTTCCTCAGGCATCGGCTCGGGTGATGAGGATTTACCGCCGCAGCCCGCTGTCAGTACGAGAAGACCGGAGAGTGTCAAAATCGTAAAAAAAGAAGCTATGCGATTCATGAAATCTCCTGATTGGTATTATTCCGATTTATTTTCTTAGTATTATTTAGGCTTCGGCCTGATTCGGCCTGATGAAACCTTTATTCTCCAATTAAACATTAATAGTATATCACGTGTTCGATTCACGACAAGACTTCCAGACCACTTTTTTCCTTCTTTATGCCAAAAAAAAGCAAAATTTTTCCGTTTTTACCAAAAAAAACTCAAAGATTCCTGTTAATTTTCAATTTTTACCCAAAAAATGAAAAACGTTCTGAAAACTTCCGTTCCTCAGATTTTAATACTCTCTTCTCTTTCCGTGCGCTTTTCTGACTCCGCGAATCAAAAACGAAAAGCCGAATTTCGACACCCTCATCCCTTGATTCTTCTGATGAGCGGCGTGAATTTCGGCTTTCCTGACTCGACTCGTGAGATCCTCTTCAGAATCCTAGAATTTCCACTCCAAACCGGCTGTCACGTTCTGGGTCGTGGCGTTGTCATAAAAAATCGCGCTATAGTCCCCTGTCAGACTAAGTGTCTTAAGCGTGTTCAGATAAAGATAACCGCCGATACCAACGTTCAGGGAATCTTTACCGATGCGATTCCCACGGACTTCTTTTCCGCTTTCTTCCACTTGACCGACTTCCCACATTCGGACGATCGCTCCGTCTTCGTTGCTGAGCTGGCGTCCATAGAAACCGCGTACGGAGAGACCTGCCGTCTGGAAGGGGTTGGTGTACGCCGCGCTCGCGCCGATTCGCGCTGTCTGGCGGCGGCTGGTTACCCGGTCGTAATGATAGCATTGCTGCTGTGATTTGTAGTAATTCGTGTTGTCCGTACTGCCGATACCCTCTTCTTCAAAACCGTAAATCCAGGTATGTTCCGTATCGAAACCAATCATCGGAGTAACGGCGAAGTTTTCGGTAAACTGGAGATACTTCATCAGATAAAACGTTGCTGTCAGAGTATTACCGGTCGTATCGCCGCTGAAACTGTAGCCCGTATTCCTCTCATAAAGAGTACGTTTCCAGTCAAGACTCTGGGCACCGCCCCCGACAAACGTGTTTAATACCCAATTACGCGCGAGTATCTTCTTGAAGTTAAGCGCGAACTGAAAATCGTTCATGTCAATGTTCGACACGTAGCCGCCTTCGCCAAGACTCGCGGACCCTTCGTAAAGTCCGTGCTGGTTAAGTTCAGGACCGGAATAGGCAAAGAGAAGGCTGGCGGAGAATGTGTCACTCAGCTGCTGGCTAAGACCCGTCAGGATACCCGTGCGGCGAACATCAAAGCTGTCTTTCCAAATCCCGTCGTCTTCATAGCCGCCGACGTTGATTGAGGAATGTGAGTATTTGGCCCAGGCCGTCCAGCGGTTCGGGTCTTCCTGTGGGTAAGACGATGAGGAACTTTCCTGCGGGGAAACCGCTTCCTCCTGCTCTTCCTGACCGCGTTTGGTCATGCCGCTCATGGAAGCAAAACCCCCAAAGAAGTTACTCGTCGGGTTGCCAAGATGCCCCGTCATCATCGTGACGTTTTCATAACCGTTGCTTCGGGCCATATTGTGCAGCGTTGTGAGAACGTCTCGCGGATTGTTGGCGTTGTAAATCGCGTCAAAATGGTTGGACGAATAGAAGAGACGCTGCTCATCCAGGTACATCATTTGTTCTTTTTCGGCAGCCGTCCAGTCCTTGCCCTCCTTCTCCACATATTCCTTCGCGCTCTTTGTCTTAACGGTGATGGTATAGGTGGTAGCCCCGTTGTCTTCTGATTTAGCCACTTCTGCCTTAAGCAGCGGACGGTCAAATAGGCCGGCAAGAGTCCCGTCTTTCATCTTTTCGTTCTTGTAAGTCTTGCTTTCTTTATTATATGTGCTTACATTCAGCTCATTTGTTGTGATTGTGAATGTCATGTTCGTTTTTGTGTCGACCGTGGATACTTTATCATACCAGACATTCGTATTGGCGCCGAGAGTAACGGTATCCGCTGTAATGGAACCGAGGATGCGCTCTGTCGTATTATCCCAGACCGAACCAGCGTTTTTGCTAATTAGTTTAACATCTCCTTCCGCGGGTATGAACAGTTCTCCTTTATTACCTTTGGAGGTGTTGATCTTCCATCCGCCGTCAGTTTCCTCAAGATTTCCTTCTATTCTCTGGACATTTCCCCAGCGGTCGGTATATTCGTAAATGTTTAGCTTGCCGTTTGAATCCTTCTTTTTCAAACCCGCGTCAAGCCAGAGCGTCGCGCCGCCATTCGATTTGTCAAGCATATTGAACTCATTGACCACCACACTCGGTACCTCGCCGTCATTGTCACGATGGAACGCGAGAGCACCCCCGTAAATGACGTTGTATTGGTTATCGTATAGCGATTTCCAAATGTCAACATACTCACTCATATCAATCTCCTGTTTCCCGTACATATCGGTGTACGTATACTTCAGAGCTTTTAATAAGTTAGAAGTGTCTTCAGAGATTGGTGTTGAGGTATCATTCAAATCCGCTGCCGCGGCTTTTACCTGACCGATCGTAAAATCCCCAATTCCATAACTTTCTTGACCCAGCAGCTCTTTAATCTTTTTATTATTATCTTCGTCACCTCGATCTTTTAGATCTTTTATTTCCTCCGGCAGAGTCAACAATACACTGTTTATAATCGATTTAGAGAAGTAGAAGTTTTCATACTCCTGACCATACACTGTGATAGAGCTTTTGGACACTTTGGACTGATTTTCAATTTCGGGTAGGTCACCCCCAAAATTTATCGAGTTTTTCAGGGAATTAGCCAGATTGCCGATAGAATCTCCAATTGCGGGGAATAGCGCCACTTCTTTTTCCAGCATATTATCAAGCTTGTTGGAAAAGTTAGAGTTAGTTGTAGAGTTAGTTGTAGAGTCAGTCGTAGAGTCAGGCGTAGAGGCAGGCGTAGAGGCAGTCGTAGAGGCAGTCGTTTCAAATTTCTTCCCAAATGTCATCTTTCCAGAAAGAGCCAGAGTTCCGGTTGTTACGTATGTTTTTCCTTCCCAGTCTTTAAAATGGTCTCCTTGAAACACAATGGTTGAGCCGTTAAACGCGGAAGTTTCGCCGGCGCCGGTAACATCATCTTTGCCGCTAATATCCTGCATGGCCCCATTCATGGAAGTGATGCACAGGGACCCCTTTCCCTCTAAACCTTTATTGTTAATAAACCCGTTTTTAATTGATGAATCGATATTTCGGCTGATTTCAGAGTACTCCAACGGGGTTATGTTGCCTTTTTCATCCGCGGTAACAAGCCAGAGGTTTCCTACAGCAGGCATAATATTGCTGTTTGAATCACTTATGAAGAGGAGTGAACTCTGGTCGACAGTGATTTTGCTATTCATACTTTGACGTTCCGCCGCGAGAAAGCTGCCATTGCTAAGATTAATAGAGGCCTTGGTGTCATAGTATGCTTTACCCAGAATTACTGCCGTGGAGTTGTTAAGGTTTAGATTCTTCTTGATGACCAGTTCATAGCCTTCCTGATTGTCGGTATAGGTTATTTTTCCGTTGTCAAAGGCGATTTTGTTGGTATATTTTTTGGTATAGTTTGTGGTACCTTTATAGAAACAGTCTATACTAATTAGGAACGACCCGGTCATAAAACAATATGGATTGTCACCAACGATTAGGCCATAAGAATTATCTTCAAGGTTCAAGTTCTCAGCAAAGACTTGAGTTCCTCCAAACGTGTTGAATGTCGATTTTTTTAAGTTAACATTACAGTTATATTCTGTACTGCCGGTGATGGAAAGTGTTGTATCCGTTAATGTGCCGCCTTCGATACCATCGATTGTATTTATTTTATTGTTGTAGTATTGTGGAGACACAGACCCATCTTCCCAGTTATTTGAATACATGTGGCAACCATTCTCATTATTCTCATTTAGTTTTGTTTGCGAAATAGCTCCATTCTCTAAAATGTCATCTAAACATCCAACTGTTAGCTCAACTTTTAGCTCTTCCCCATACGCGGTTCCCGCGCCGAGCAAAAGAGCAAGAGCGGGGCAGGCCAGATAACGCGCTACAGTCTGTTGTCCAAGCGGAGTAAGGAGATTGAGAAGTTTGCGGACCGTGGTGCTTCTCGCGGGGAGTTTCGCGGATTTTTTCATAATAGTTCCTCCATGAACAACAATCAAAAGAAACGTGCGTTTTCTTCACCCTCCTGGTGAAAATTCTTTCATATCACGTGTATCGTTCGTACAGAATTTAATATTTAGTCAATTTTTATTTTGAAATATGAATATTGTTCCGTTTTTGGAAGTGCTTTTTTGTAAACAGTGGATTGAACAAGAGATAAGTGTTATGGAAAATTTTAAAAATTTTAGAAATTTTTTGCCAGAAAACGTATCCGTCAGAAAAAGCGCGTCTTATTCCTTAATCTATCCGCAGCTTTTCCAAAAACAGTGGATTTTATTCCCTTTACGTCTTGAGAAGGAAAGGAAATTTTCAGAAAACGCGCGAAAAAAAGAGAAAAGTTTTAAAAAAGTTTGAGGTTTGTTTTGTTTCGTAAAATACGGAGTGAGATGGTGTTTTTGCGTTGCGTATTCAGGGCGGAGCCTGGGAAAAATTGAGAAAATTGGCTTGACCCCCCTTGAAGGAAATTTGAAATGTGCTATACTACTCACCATCTTAAGTGACACGCAAGTGAGCTTAAGAGGAATCAAGCCTAAGGGGCTGATTTATCTTTGACAATATGATG
>JAFQUP010000166.1 GCA_017408405.1 Thermoguttaceae bacterium | reverse complement strand
GAGAAATCGACCGGTCCGACATTTTCTTCCCAGTTTTCAGCGGGAAGGGACTCCGGATCCAAAACGACGGGGACGGGCAGGAGTTTTTGAAGAGCTTCCGCAAACGTTTCCAGATGAAGTTCCTCGAATTTCCATGAAACCGTCTGTTTGAGAGCTTCACGGACCTCCCGTTCCGTCTGCGTTTCTCTCGGATTGCCGTCCCGGGCGATTTTCAGAGCTGCCGCGAACCCGGCGTGAAATTCCGGCGTGCCGTTCACCCTGAGCAGAAACTCTTTTTTCCCGGTCTCCTCCCCGGAAAGTAATTCTGCCAGAAAAATCAGCTCACGGACCTCCGACATCTCCGCACCTTCCGGCAGAGCGTAAACTTTTTTCTGTTCTGCCTCCTGTCCGGTTTCAGCTTCCGGAAAAGACGCCGCCGAAAGCGAAGACTGGCCCCCGGCGATCCCGCAGAAAAGCAGGGGCCACAGCACGTTTCGGATTTGGAAATTCTGAAAATGTGAAACCATGGAACCTCCATCATTTGGGGAACTTTAGCTGGCAAGGATCTTTCAGCGCGCGAGATGCTCTTTCAGGAAAATCCCCGTTTTGCTTTCCGGCATTTCCGCAAATCCGGCAAGGTCTCGCCGACAATCCAATTTCAGCGTTCGGCACGAATTCCCTCTTAATAAGCAGTTTCACCTGCTTCAACACATTAAATTTTAAGTGAGCGAACGAGCCCCAATCACTCCTTTTCTTTATTTTAATCGAATCAACTGAATTTTCAAAGAGGAAATCCCCCTAAATTTCTGAAATTTTACCAAATCCACGTACTTTCAGAAAAAGCAATTAACTTTATTCCCGGACTTCCCTTCGACTCTTTACGGAGGCTCTCGAAACTCTTTTTTGAGTAAGTTTTCCAACGGGCTGGTTTTCCCTAACAATTTTCCGCGGATTTGTTTTTTCACGACAGCCAACCACCGTCCAAACCTCCCAAACCACCGAATTTCTCAAATTTAGAGTTCTCAAGAATCAAAAATCAAAAAAATTTATGCTGTCAGACTCTTTTTTTCCAAAAAACGGACAAAATCTCTTGCTTTTTCCAAAAATTTGTGTAAAATGCAAAAAAGTTTTATTCCGTATAATTAGTTGTTTAGCTTTTCTTTTTTTCAGGGAGAAATAAAAATGAGCACAATGCCCCAGACGAATGGATCCGCTTTAAGCAAAACTCTTTATGAGAAATGTTGGGAACTTGCCCACAATTTGTGGTGGTGCTGGCATCCTGATGTCGTCGCGATGTTCCGCGATCTTTCCCCGGAACGCTGGCGTCAGCTGGACCATAATCCGATCGCGCTTTTGCGTGAATTTACTCCGGAAACGCTTGAGGCACGGGCTAACGAAATGGTTCTTGAGAGCCGCATTAATTACGCGTATCGACGTTTAAATCAATATTTGACGACCCGTCCTCAATGGGCAGCGCAAAATGTGGGTGTTCTTGGTTCAAAACCCGTTGCTTATTTCTCTTTGGAATTTGGTATTCATGAGTCTGTTCCGATTTACTCTGGCGGGTTAGGCATTCTCGCGGGCGATCACATTAAAAGCGCAAGCGGTCTGGGAACCCCATTAGTCGCGGTAGGTCTTTTCTACGATCAGGGATACTTCAAGCAGCACCTTAATTCTGAAGGCTGGCAGGAAGAGGAATATCTTCGCACCAATATTGACAACTTGCCGATGAAGCCGGTGATGAAAGACGGTGAACGGCTCATCGTCAAGATTGAGACGGAACATGAAGCGATTTACGCGCGAGTTTGGCAAATGGAAGTCGGCCGCGTGACGCTTTATCTGATGGACTGCGATTTGCCGGAAAATAATGAGTCGGACCGCTGCCTGACCTCGCGTCTTTACGGCGGCGATAACAGAATGCGCATTCGTCAGGAAATGGTCGTCGGCATTGGTGGTGTCCGGGCACTTCACGCGCTCGGCATCCATCCAGGTGTTTTCCACTTGAACGAAGGCCATTGCGCTTTCGCCACCCTGGAAGTCGTTCGTTCCCGCATGGAAGAAGACGGAATTAGTTTTGACGAAGCCGTGCGCCAGGTCGCGCAGGCCACCTGCTTCACCACGCATACGCCCGTTCCCGCGGGACATGACAGATTTTCTCCGGAACTTGTCGGCGAGCATCTTTCTCCGCTTCAGCGGCAGCTCGGCATCGACTTTCATCAGCTGATGGCAATGGGACGCGTCAACGTTCATGACCAGAATGAATCGTTCTGCATGACGGTTTTGGGATTGAAACTGTCCCGTCACGCGAACGCGGTAAGCTGTCTGCACGGAATCGTTTCACGCAGAATGTGGTCCAGCCTCTGGCCAACCCGACCGGAAAACGAAGTCCCGATTGGGCACATCACGAACGGAGTTCATGTCCAGAGCTGGATGGCCTGGCAAATGCAGACTCTTTTCGACCGTTACTTTGATCCAAACTGGATGGATTCGCACTGGACCGCCGAGCCATGGAAAGACATTCAGAAAATAGATCCCGCGGAACTCTGGGAAACGCACGTTTCACTTAAATCCTTGATGATGGAATTTGTTCAGCGCCGTGTCGAACGCCAGGCTAAACGCCGCGGCGAAAAGGAAACGATCTACCTGGATCCGAACGCCCTGACGATTGGTTTTGCCCGTCGTTTCGCGACGTATAAACGGGCAACTCTTCTAATGCGCGACTGGGAACGTCTTTTGAAAATCATGGATTCGACAGACCGTCCCGTCCAGTTCATTTTCGCGGGCAAAGCTCACCCCGCGGACAAACCTGGTAAAGAATTTATCCAGCGTATCGCCAATCTGCGCAAAGACCCGCATTTCGCGAATAAATTCGTTTTTGTCGAAGATTACGACATTAATGTCGCGCGGCATCTGGTTCAGGGCGTTGACGTTTGGCTCAACAATCCGCGCCGGCCGCTTGAGGCTTCCGGAACCTCCGGTCAGAAAGCTCTTCTTAATGGAGTCCTGAACTGCTCGGTTCTTGACGGCTGGTGGGCGGAAGCGTACGATGGAACGAACGGTTTTGCCATTGGAACAGGCACTTCTCACGTAAACGACGAAATTGGCGACGACCGGGACGCCAAATCACTCATGAGCGTTCTGGAAAATGAAGTCATTCCGCTTTACTATCATCGCGATTCAGATGGTCTTCCTCATCTTTGGATCCAGCGCATGATGAATTCGCTCTGTACGATGGCCTGGCGATTCAGCGCACAGCGTATGGTAGCGGACTATGTGCTTCACTCCTACCTGCCGGCAGCCGGAGGGGTCACCTGCGACATGAATTTCCGCCAGTAATTTCGTTTTTCTCTAAAGATCGGAAAATTCTTTCGCGTATTTTCCGATCTTTTCGCGAAAATTTCGTTAAATTTTATGAAAAAACGGATTCCAGAGAAATTTCTTTGTGAATTTGTTTTACTCCATACCCACTTGCCATAATTTCGTCTTTCTTTTTCATTTTAAGCCCGTTAAATCCGCCGTTTATTTCACTTTCATCTTTCGTTTGAGAAAAAGCGTTCACTACCTTCAGGAGTTTAATCCATGCTTTGGTTTTACTATTCACCAGACGGAAAACAGGGACCTTTCAGCGTTACTGAACTAAAGCAAAAAGCCGCGATGGGAATTCTGAAACGAAATATGGTCGTTGAAAACAGTAACGGAGATCAGGCTTTGGCCAATACGGTAAATGGTCTGGAATTTCCCGCGGTTCAAAGCGCGGCAGACAGAAATTGCCCACTCCCTCAGGCTCCGCCGGTTCCAGAAAACTGCGAGAATGAGAACCACTTCAAAAAGATGGATTCTCAAGTTTCCAGCAATTCAAAATTTGATTTTCTTAAAACATTTTCTTTGCGGAAAAAAACGGGAGAATGGAGTGTTTTCGCGCGGAAACTGATTTTTTCTGCTTCTGCTTCTGAAAATGAATTTAAGATTAATGAGCAAACTGTCAGAAAAGGCATTCGATTTCTGAAGTTTTTCTTTATCATATTTTTATCTCTCTATTGGAGCACCTTCATTTACCTGCTCATTCGGCTTCCCGGAATTCTTTCCCAGATGGTGGAAGTGGAAATAATTGGCCTGTTTTCAGCCGCGGCCATTTTCATTTTTGGGGTACTTCTTGGATTCTGCGGTCATTTTTTCCTGCTGGGAACATACTACCTGCTAATTGAAGTAGGAATCAAGCTGCCGATTCTGATGATGAGTCAGGTGGAAGAAATTGGAAATATCCTTCAAAACGGTGAAAAAGAAAGCGTTATCCCTCATCAAAACGGCAGCGGCAAAGGCAGCCCCTTCCCGATTGACAGCAGCCAGGAACGGATCAAAATGGAATCTCATGAAAGGGAATGTCCCATTGATGAGAGCGCTCAAAAAATTTGGGGTGAAAGAGATTTTTTTGAAAAAATCACGACGGAAAAAAAGGAGTTTTTTCAAAATTCCTCCGTAATATCCTACCCACAGGATTCTAGATTTCCCTCTCCGCCAAAATCCGATTCCGGCATGAGATAGACTTCCGGAACACTTCAGCAGACCAACTAAAGAACTAAAATCGGGGCCAAAAGTCAGAACTGGAGCGGAAGGCCCCGGTTGTTTTTTTTTGATTTTCGAGTATAATACGTTATCAGAAAAATTCGGAGGCAGGTTTTGCGCTCAAACGTGAAAATGTTCCGAAGAGAGTGTTTTTGGGATCTTTTTATCCATTTTATCCTTTGGTAATTAAGGAAAATTCAAAATGTCAGACTCGTCAAAAACGCTGGCTGCGTTGGAAAAGGCTGCGTCCGAAAAGCTCATTACCGAATCCGCGTTGGAAAATATCCGGCTCTGGCTCACCGCGCCGCAGTACGCGCGGTATGCCGCGAAAATCGAAGAACTCGTTACTTCCTGTGAGTGGAAAGCGTTGGATGACGCATTCTGGACGGTCATTCCCTTCGGTACTGGCGGTCGGCGCGGAAAAATGTTTCCTGTCGGAACGAATGCCATTAATGACGTAACGATTGGCGAAAGTGCCCAGGGACTCGCGTCTTACGTTCTGGAGTATCTCAAATCAGTAAAAGCAACTCATCGTCCGACTTGCGCGATCGCGTACGATACGCGGCATCGTTCTCGGGATTTTGCTGAACTTTGTGCCGGAATCATGGTCGCAAATGGATTTAAGGTCTGGTTTCTCGATGGATACCGAAGTACGCCGGAAATGTCTTTCATGGTTCGATTTAAGCAGTGCGACTGCGGAATCATGGTCACTGCCAGCCACAATCCGCCAAGCGACAACGCGGTGAAAGTTTACTGGTCAACCGGTGGTCAGGTCCTTCCGCCGCACGACGTAAAAATCATTGAAAACGTCATGTCGATGCAGACTGTCAAAACGGCTGATTTCGCGCAGGCGCTTGCCGCCGGCGATATTGAATACTGCCAGGACGAAGTAGACAAGGCGTTCATTGACGCCGTACTTTCTGTCAGTAAACCGGGACCGCGTGACCTGAATATCATTTACTCACCTCTTCATGGAGTTGGAAGCAGCTGCGTTTTACCGGTGCTCGAGGGAGCAGGATTTAAAAATGTTCAACTTTTTGGACCTCACGCGGAACCGTCTGGGGACTTCCCAAATGTGCCGAATCATGTTTCCAACCCGGAAAATCCGGCTGTTTTTGATCTAATTATCGATGAAGCGAAAAAACAGGAAAATATTGATCTGATTCTCTGCACGGATCCCGACTCCGATCGTCTTGGAGTCGCGGCCCCCTTGACTTACGGTGCGAATTCCGAATGGAAGACGATTACCGGAAATCAGATCGGCACGCTCATGGCGGAATATCTGCTTGAAGAAATGAAGCAGAATGGAACGCTTACGCCGGAACATTACGTCGTTGAAACGCTCGTAACGACTCCTTTGCTCAAGAAAATCGCGGACGCCTACGGCGTGCGAACGATTCGGGATTTGCTTGTCGGATTCAAGTTTATCGGCGGTGCCATTGAAGAGAATGACCCTCAAAAATTCGTCCTTGGAATGGAAGAATCATACGGATTTCTCGTTGGAACTCATGCCAGGGATAAAGACGCGGCAGTCGCCGCGATGGTTTTTTGTGAAATGGCCGCCCGCGCGAAAGCGGAAGGCAAAACGATTCACCAGAAACTTGACGCCATTTACGCGAAGTATGGAAAATACGCGGAAAAAGCGTTTTCTGTCGCGATGGCCGGTTCCGACGGAATGGCGAAAATGAACGCGCTGATGAACCGTTTCCAGAATAATCCGCCCAAGGAACTGGCTGGACTAAAAGTCATTTCCGCTGAAAACTACGAAGATGGCACCGTTTTCAATGTCCAAACCGCGGAGAAAACGCCATTGAACGGTCCCAAAGGCAAACTGGTTATCCTTCATCTCGCTGAAGAAGGAAATTACGTGGCGGTTCGTCCGAGCGGAACAGAGCCAAAAGTTAAATTTTATCTTTTCGCCAGCCTTCAGCCCGGCGCGGAGGGAAACGTTTACGAACGCCTGAACGCTCTGGAAAATTCCTTGAAACAGGACTAAGATTTTTGAGCGCGGCGTAACGCAATGAACGTGACGTTACGCCGCGAAACCGTAAAGAATGAAATACTTTATGGACCTTCCCAATTTTCGTGAGTGGCCACGCAGTCTGATTACGCGAAAACACTCGGTAAGAAGAGGCCCTCTGGCCAAGTTTCGCGATCTTCACACAAAAACAGCGGAACAGTCGAATTGACCTCCCGCCGTTTTCAATTAAAACTCTTCAAAATCACGTAAAACACTTTATTTGCCAACGACTTTTACCTTCGCGGCAGCGGCTTTTACGCGGTCACGGAGAATGTTCAAATCTGTCTCCGGCGCGTCATACGTCACGGCAACTCCCATACGGCGTTTGGCTCGAGTGGTGGGTTTGCCAAAAATACGAACGTAAGTATTGGGAAATTCCAATGCTTCTTCTACGCCTTCATAGTCGATTTTTCCCTCAAGAACTTCCGCGGCGGGAATGACTGCGGAGGCCCCGGCTTTCAAGAGCTGAATTTCGTTAATCGGCAAACCGAGAATTGCGTAAAGGTGAAGCTCAAATTCACTGAGATTTTGCGTATTGGCGAGAGTAACCATTCCCGTATCATGCGGACGCGGGGAAAGTTCAGAGAAATAAACGCCTTTCTCATTTGAAATGAAGAATTCAACTCCCCAGATTCCGCATCCAGTCAGCGCGTTCGTAACCTTTTCAGCCATATCCTGAGCGGCTTTCAAATGTTCAGGTTTCATCGGCATCGGCTGATAGCTTTCCTGATAGTCACCTCCTTTTTGAACGTGTCCAATCGGAGGACAAAAGAGCGTTTTACCGCTTTTCTGCGTAACAGTCAAAAGCGTAATTTCATAATCAAATGGGATAAATTCTTCAACGATCATTTCCACGATGTCGCCGCGGCTTCCAGAAATGCCGTATTCCCAGGCGCGATCGACATCTTCAGGACCATTTACTCTGGATTGACCTTTTCCGGAAGAGGACATCAACGGTTTCACGATGCACGGAAAACCAATTTTTTCAACGGCCGCGTCGAATTCTTCCTTTGTTTTGGCATAGAAATACTTCGCGGTCTGAAGACCAAGGTCAACGGCGGCCAAATCGCGGATCGCGCGGCGGTTCATCGTGAAATTGACCGCGCGGGCACTCGGCACGACATGAATTCCCTGCTTTTCAAAATCGTAAAGACGTTCCGTACGGATCGCTTCAATCTCCGGGACGATAATGTCCGGCTGATGCTTTTTTACCGCGGCATCCAAAGCCTCTCCGTCCAGCATGCTGAACACTTCGCATTCGTCAGCAACCTGCATCGCGGGAGCACCGCCATAGGAATCGCAGGCAATGACATACTGCCCCATGCGTTGCGCCGCAATGACAAATTCTTTACCAAGTTCACCGGAACCAAGAAGAAGGATTTTGTGAATCATGAAATTTCTCCAGAAAATAAAAATGAAATCGGACAATTGCCGAATCCGCCCGTACGGAACGGAAATATGCGAAAAGTTTCTTAAATTTACCTTGGACAAACCGCACAAACGGCATAATCCAAGAAAAACCTGATACTTAAGAAACTCTCTTTAACTATTTTACCTTAAATTTAAAATACGAAAAGGGGGGACAGAGGAAAAGTTACTGCGTATTTTCTTAAGAAAAATTAAATTAAAATAAAAATAAGAGAAAAAACCGCATATTCACCAAAATTTAACATGAAAAAATCTTTACTTTTAGAAAGCGGCTGAAAAGCCCAAGCCCCTCCGTTGAGGAGCTTGAGCCGGCAACTGACGAAACGGGCAGGATAGCGGCTTAAAAAACCTGACCCTCGTTAAAAAGAAACGCCAAACCGCTTACCTCACCTGAAATTTAATCCCCTCCTTCTCCGCGTACCGTTCCGCCTCCGACCCCGACTTCCCGTAAATCGTGAGATCGTAGCAGCTGCTGAACACCCCCCATCCAATACTCGTCACACTGTCAGGAATCGTCACCGACGTGAGGCTATCACAGGAATAGAACGCGTTCCTTCCAATGCTCGTCACGCTGGCGGGGATCTCGACATTTGGGGCGGAGCCGATGTATTTTGTGATGGTGACGGAACTGTTGGTGACTTCGTATTCGAACTTGCCGTCAAGCTGTTTTTTTAGTTCGTTAATATCGGAGTGCGACATCACGGTGGCAGGAGCCGCAACTTCAGTAACGTCCGGACCGGAGACCGGCGGAACGGGGGTGGAGGCGGTTTCAAGTTTCGCTACGCAGAAGTCGGTCATTTCGCTGCCCTGGCGGAAGGTCGGGACCTGGACACGGTTGAATTCGCGGAATACGTACTGTTTCGTCTTCCGGCTCGCGTACTGGAAAAGATCCAAGATGCTGACGTACCCGTCTTCGTCGCTCGCGGCACCGGCAAGCCCCTCAGCGAGAAAATGCGTGAAAACGCCGTGCTCAAGCGTTTCGTCTTCCCAAGACTGCTGCTTTTTGTCACACGACGCGATAAGAACGAAACCGTGCGTCTCCGCGCCGATCGGGTCCTCAAGCGTCTTCGCCCCTCCAAGCGCCTTCGTGCCGCCAAACGCGACTTCATCACGGCACGCGTCCACGATGAAGATTTTCTGGCGCGCCGCGCATTTTTCAAGCCGCTCAAACACCCAATCGCGTGAGACGATCGAATCCCTGTTTTCAAGGTCCGTGTCCGACGGACAAAGGTACGATTTTCCGTCCACCATCACCCCGTGGCCGCT
>JAFQUP010000024.1 GCA_017408405.1 Thermoguttaceae bacterium | reverse complement strand
TTTGGATATTTTTGTGCGCGATATAGTATCCCAGACCGCCGCATCCGCTTGCCGCATAGACTCCGGAATAGTTTGCGCCGGCGTCGAGCCAGTTTCGGATGATCTTCTGTTCCTCTTCCGGCATCTTGACGCCTTCGTGCCCTTCCTCGATGAGCTTCAGCAGTCGGCTGGAGCCGGTCCCGATCTCATACGGGGCGAAATTCCCCATCGAGCGGTTTCGATTGTCGCCGAAGAGTTTCCGCCACGACATCTGCATGTAGCCGAACGTATAGAGCGGGTTCCAGTCGCCAGAAATGTTGAATCCGCCCTCTTCCCGGTCATGATGATGGCACTTGAGGCAGTGTCGATCCAGGATCGGCTGAATATCGCGCGGGAAAACGAAGATCTCCGGCACCCCCGTGATTTTTTCCGGTTTGACCGGGACGGTGCGCAGAAGGCGGTTCAGACGGTCGCGTTCCTCGGCACTCGGCGTCTCGGTCCGTTCTTCATGGCAGCCGATGCACGCAGTCACCTCACCCGGCATGACGGACGTGAAGGAGTGCATCCGCTTGACGCAGTGGTCGTTTTCGTCCATGGCACAAAACAGAACGCTCCGTTTCGCCGGAAGTTCAAAGTACGCACTTCCATCTTCCGAGACCGGCACCGTCCCCAGCAGCCGCGTGACGGAGAAGGTCCCTTCGTTGGAGATCATGTCCATCCCGCCGGAGAAATTGACCGGTTTCGGCAGCACTTCGTAGATCTTGATCGCCTTGATCGTCCCGGGCTTCACGTCCTTCATCTTGCGCCCGTGGTAGATATTCACGAGTGCCAGCGTTCCGTGAGCTTTCGACGGATCCGTCTGGTCAGGAATCACGACTTCCCGTTGACGCGGCATCACCGGACGCGCTTCCCCGATCCAGAAACCTGCTTTCTGGAGTTCCGCAGGGAGCGTAAAGAGCGTTCCGCTGCGTCCGTCAGCCGTCACGAGAATGATCTTTTCGCGGGCCGTTGCGAGAAAATGATTCACGCTGAACGCCCACGGATCAGAGTATTTCCCGCCTTTCGTAATGTACTGGACCGCCTTCGGGTCATCCGGCCCCAGCGTCGTGTCGAGCAGCACGACATTCCCCTGATGCTCTTTCCGACCATGCCCCGGCGAGAACGTGCAGACGATCCGGTCATTGCGTCCCGGGACCGGTTTCGGAGCCAGCATACAGTCCCACGTCGCGAAATTGCCGTAAAGGACCATCTGTTTCGTGCCGTCCGGATTTACCGTCCAGAGGGAATGGTACGTTCCCCAGTGCCGGTCCACGTACTCCCACCGCATGTGCGCGACGCGCCCGTCATTGAGAAACCACGGCGTGTTGTCCTGCTCCACATTAGACGAGATGCACTGAATATTCGAGCCGTCCAGCTCGCATTTGTGGAGTGTCCCGACCTGCGTATAATAGCACTGAACATACCGGTTCGCACGGGTCGAACAGAAGATGATCTTATCGTCCGGCGTGTACGTCGGCTCATAGTCGTCCCAGCCGGCCGGCGAGTAGTCCTGAACGCCGTCAAGATTCTTCGGACTGCGGCGTATCTCGGTCGTTTCCAGCGGTTTGACTCCCGGAGGGATCGGAAATTCCGCATCCTCCCCCAGTCCTGTGATCTGGCGCAGGCCCGTCCCGTCCAAATTCATCTCAAACAGACTGTAGTGTTTTTTCCCCTTCGGCAGATACGAAAAGATGAATTTCTTTCCATCGTAGTGGATCTGCGGGTCGCGCACGTTCCCTTCCGGATCCTCAAAGATCTTTCGGCACGCTTTCGTCTTCACGTTGAAGATCCAGATCGCGCCTCCGGAGTTCCTCGGAAACGGCACCCGGCACGAATTGTCCGCATAGTAGCCGATGTTCGCGTACCAGTGCACGTCG
>JAFQUP010000165.1 GCA_017408405.1 Thermoguttaceae bacterium | reverse complement strand
TCAGGAATGTCCGGGACTTACGCTGGAAAAATACAGGATCACGACACTGTGACCCTGCATTTGGATAAAACCGGAAGCGGAACGTGGACTCTCGCCGGGACAAACACTTACACGGGAAAGACAGCCGTGAAAGACGGGATCCTTGACCTCACCGGCTCCATCACCTCGGACACATCCGTTCAGTCGGGTGCGTACCTCATGGGAACTGGGACCCTTAACGGAAATTTGAGTTTTGACGGAGGAACTTACCTCGTGGATCTCACTCAGGCCGATGTTCTGGAGCAGGTGCTGAGCGGTACTCTGCTGGATGTTACGGGATCGCTTTCCGCGGACGACAACATGCTTGTGCTGGAACTTGTCGCCGACGCGAGTGTCTTGGAGTTATTCACGGAGGACGAAAAATACAGTGTGATGAACGTCCAAACGCCGGACGACCAGCTGTTGGCTGTGAGTCTTGAACTGGCCGAGGCGGCTGGGGTGTGGAACTCCGGATATGATGCGCGGACGGGAAATCTATGGATCGCGCTGGCTGGAGAGGGAGGAACTTCTTCGCCCTCCGTTCCGGAACCCTCGACGTTCGCGCTTCTCGTTACGGCACTCGGATTCTTTGGGCTTCGCGGGGTGAGACACCGCAAGACCGCTGGGTGACGCGGAAAAAATGCTCATTTTCATGAAAGCCTCCCCTTGCGCGGGAGGTTTTTTTTCGACCAGGGACAAGGCGAATAGACGACTGTGTTTTTTTCATGAAAAATTTCCAGGCGGAAATAGGTAGGATCGCGAACCGCCAAACATTTTTCAGGGGAATGAACACGCGAGATCGATGCGGAGAGGCAACCTCATATTCCCCATCTGTATGCCGGTGAAAACGCGCTTTTTTGTTTCTTTTTTGGACATTTTTACTCCCGCAGCCCGCGCATTTCAGCTCCTCCGCATATCTCCAGAAACATTTAAAGATAAAACATCCTTTTTATTAAAATTTTCCGCAGGGAGTACTTGCGGATTCCTCGAACATAATATAAAATACTTGCCCTCACGGTTCCTCTCATAGGGGTTTGTGTTGTTGTTTTATTCTATCAGAGACCATATCTTTCTTCAATTACCCCTGATACGCAGTTTCTGGATGAACCTCTAATATGGAAAAATTACATTGTCAAAGGGGGTTGCGGGGGGAATTTCCTGGAAAATCTTCCAAAATTTTGCCAATTTTGAGGTTGGGGAACGGACGGCAGCTTGATTTTTTGTCAATATTTGTTATCATAAAGAAAGATTTAAGCGTTTCGAGTAAAAAAAGAGGTGACCGACTGGAGAAACATGGGCGCGGGCTGAAAGTTTTGCTTCTGCAAAGTTTGTACAATTTGTCCGATGATGAAACGATAATATCAGTCTCGGCTTCATCCCGAAATCTGGATTTTCTACCATCACGTGTGGAATTTGGGTATTTTTCGAAGTTGCCTCAAAAAGTTTCCGATTCCATTATTGAATTCATAAAAAAAGTGACGCGGATACGATAACCTCTCAAAAAACAGCTTTTCGCAACGCGATTATACAAAATCTTAATTCTCCGGGATTCTAATTTTGTACAATCTGGAATTTGAGACGTACATTATACCTAAACTGAAAATCTTTCTCTATCGCAATAAGTAAATCAAAAAATCAGGCGTGTCAAACTCCCCTGTCCCTAAAATCGACAAAAATTTTTGAAAAATTGCCAAGAAATCACCCCCCTCACCGCAAAACTCCTT